>CAZBNY010000047.1:0-12216 GCA_964493235.1 uncultured Lachnospiraceae bacterium | reverse complement strand
CTATTTCCTCAGTCAGTCTTTCCTCCGGATCAATAAATGTCGAATACCGGTCAATTATCTCTCTGTTTTTGATCTTTACGGCGCCGATTTCAATTATTTTGCATTTTTCTTTGTTAAGTCCGGTCGTCTCTATATCGAATACGACATATTCATCGTCATATTTCTGTCCCTTGCTGTTTATTACTACCTCGCCCAAATCATCGATAAGATAAGCCTCGACACCGTATATGACCTTTATATTATTTGCGGCCGCGGCGTCCATAGCCTCGGGATAGGCCTGTACTACTCCGTGGTCGGTTATGGCTATTGCCTTATGTCCCCACTTGGCGGCCCGCTTTATGTAGTCTTTCGCGCTTGTTACCGCGTCCATTGTACTCATATTTGTATGGAGATGCAGCTCAACTCGTTTTTCCTCGCTTGTGTCCATACGCATAGGCGGCCTGTCCGCTTTAACGATGTTTCTCGTCATTATTACAATTTCCTTAGCGTATTTATCAAACTGGACCTCGCCCTTTACGCGCACATAGGCTCCCTTAAGCGCTGACTTGATACCCCCGTCACATTCGTAAGGCTTTTTGTCAGAGAAAAATTTTACCGTTGTGGAGTCACTTCCGTCTGTAATGTCAAAAGAAACTATATATCTGTCGCCCTTTATCTCTTTTTCCTCGAGGTTGAATATATCGCCCTCGATTATTACCTTTTCGCCCTCGGTCTTTGTGTCCCTGATCTTTGTTATCTCGCCCTCAATGTCATCTTTGCCTATGATTATGCCCTTTTCAATATTGGCCTGAACCTCTCCGGTCTTCGCTGTCTCTTTGGCGGTCTCAACCATTACCTGCTCGCTTATGATAGCGTTAATAAGCTGTTTTTCGTATGTATTGTGGGCTTCATCATATTTTTTGATCTCTTCCTCCGTAGCCTTTTTGTTTTTAAAGGCTACGGAAATGTCTATGCCAAACTCGTCACTTATACGCTGTTCAATATATTTGTCCGCTCCCTTTTTATAAAGATAAAAGGCGGCGTTATGTCCGGTCATAATTATGATTTTATTGTTTTCATCTTTTATTTCACAGTTTTCGAAAATACAGCCGCATACCGGACTTTCCTTCGAAAGCTCATAGGCCGCGTCCTCCCATATAAAGTCGAACACCGCCCTAGGGCTTTTATCCTCAACAGAGTATTTTACAGCCAATTTGACTTCACCGGCGACATTGACCGTATCAGAAATGGCCTTTTCCATTAGAGCCTTATATCTGTTTGGTATAAGGCTCTCCGATGACACAACTGCGTGAAGTATTCTGGTACTCTTTGAAATTGTAAGTTTATCAATATAGGTGTCGCTGAAGGCCGCTCTGACCTTTTCATCGGTCTTTACGCCTCCAAAGACTTTTAAAAACTTTTCGTGCATCTCTATTTCTCCCGTTTATCAGAGCCGCTCTATTTCCATCAGCAGCTCCTCCACCAGTCTGTCCTCAGGTACCTTTCTGAGTATTTCACCCTTTTTGAATATCAGGCCCTCACCATGCCCCCCGGCGATCCCTATATCAGCCTCTTTAGCTTCGCCCGGGCCGTTTACGGCACAGCCCATGACGGCTACCTTTATGTTTTTATCTATATTCTTTATCCTGCTTTCGACTTCATTAGCGATTTTGATCAAATCAATGCTTGTTCTTCCGCAGGTCGGGCAGGATATAAACTCTATGCCGAATTTTCTCAAATTCAGGTCTTTAAGTATTTCCTTAGCGGCATATATTTCTTCCACCGGATCACCCGTTAAGGATACCCTTATAGTGTCGCCTATTCCCATAGAAAGGATAGCGCCTATTCCAACCGCTGACTTTATCGTGCCTCCCCACAATGTGCCTGCCTCAGTGATTCCTACATGAAGGGGATAATCCACCGTTTTGGAAAGCAGGTCATATACCTCTATCGAAAACGGAACATTGGAAGCCTTTATAGAAATGGCCGTATCGTAAAAATCATTCTGTTCCAAAAGCCTGACGTGCCCAAGCGCGCTTTCCACAAGTCCCTGCGGAGTCACACCGCCGTATTTCTCAACAAGATGCCTTTCCAGAGATCCGGAATTTACGCCGACCCTTATCGGAATATGGTTTTTCTTAGCCATTTCAGCGACCTGTCTTACCCTGTCGGCGCTGCCTATATTTCCGGGGTTGATCCTTATTTTATCGATACCGTTGTCGATACATTTCAGGGCAAGCCTGTAGTCAAAATGTATGTCGGCCACAAGAGGAATGCTGATCCTCTTTTTAATCTCCCTTACAGCTTCGGCGGCCAGCATATCCGGCACTGCAACTCTTATTATCTCGCAGCCTGCCTTCTCGAGAGATTTTATCTGCTCCACAGTAGCGTTGATGTCCCGTGTGTCGGTGTTACACATAGACTGTATGGCGATTGGATTGCTTCCTCCGATCCTTACTCCGCCTATGTTTATTTCTCTTGTTTTTCTTCTGATCATATCATCACCGCATTAAATTAACTATATCATTGAAAGCGACAAATACCATGAATACCAGCAGGAGCATAAATCCGGCGAAATGTATCCTTCCCTCTATTTCCGGATCGACCGCTTTTTTTCTTATTCCCTCTACTATGAGGAAGGCAAGCCTTCCACCGTCCATAGCCGGTATCGGAAAAAGATTGAGTACCCCAAGGTTTGTACTGAGAAGTGCCGAAAGGACCGTCACATTCAAAAGAGCGTCCTTAAAGCTATACTGCATTCCGGCCTCATACGAATCGCCTATTGTATTTATAATGCCTATGGGTCCGGACACCTCCTCAGACTTGACCTGAAAAGTAAATATCCTTATAAATCCTGTTATGACGCTTTTCACAAAATATGTCATCGTACCTATATCAGCCTTGACAGTTTCCAATACCGATGAGCGTATATATCCATCTATTGGCTCCGAAAGGAGCCCCGATCTGCCGTCAAAGGTAAAGCCAAGCAAATATCTGCCGTATTCCGCGTTAAACTCAGGCGTAATCGAAAAGCTGAGTTTTTCACCGTCTCTTACAATATCGATGTCAACGGCCGTCCCTGACTCACGGAGGTTAAGCGCCGGAGAAAAGTCCTGATAGATCATTACTCTCTGGCCGTTTACCTTAACTATCCTGTCGCCGCCTTCAAGGCCTGCCTCATAAGCAGGAGTTCCCGCATCAACCGTCTTTATCTCAGGCAAGAGGAAACCGTTTACCCCAAGCATTATAAATATGAGTATAAAGGCCAAAACAAAGTTCATGGCAGGCCCAGCGAATATGACCGCTATTCTCTCGCCTACGGTTTTGCTTGCGAAGGAACGGGACGGGTCTGATAAAGAGGCTTCCTCATAGCCGGTCTCGTCCTGCATTCTGCAAAAGCCCCCAAAGGGAAACGCGCGTACAGAATACTCCGTCTCACCCTTCTGCACAGAAAATATCTGAGGGCCCATGCCCACCGAAAACTCCTGGACACATATTCCAACTTTCTTAGCTACAAGAAAATGCCCAAGCTCATGGACTATAACTATAAGCGAAAAAACTATAATAGATATGATTATCGACAATTTTTAATTCTCCTTAATTTTTATTAAGCCGCCTGAGAAATCCCTTGCCCATTTATCGGCCGCTACAAGGTCCTCAACCGAATAGTCATATTTAACAGTATATGATTCCATCGTTTTTTCTATTATATCTGCTATATCCAAAAATCCTATCTCATCGTTCAAAAACGCTGCCACAGCGATCTCGTTAGCGCCGTTCATAACAGTCGGCATCGTTCCTCCGCATTTGATCGCACTGTAAGCCAGCGACAGGCACTTGAAGGTGTCCATGTCCGGCTTTTCAAAGGTAAGGCTGTTCCTTTTGGCAAAATCGATTTTCGGAAAGCTGTTCTTTACTCTTTTAGGATAAGTCAGGGCATACTGTATCGGAAGTCTCATATCAGGCTCGCCAAGCTGCGCTATGACCGCTCCGTCCTCATACTCCACCGCCGAGTGGACTATGCTCTGTGGATGAACAAGCACCTCTATGTCCTCGACATCGACGCCGAAAAGCCATTTGGCCTCAATGACCTCAAGGCCCTTATTCATAAGCGAGGCGGAGTCGATAGTCACCTTGCGTCCCATATTCCAATTTGGGTGTTTAAGGGCGTCTGCGGCCTTTACGTTTTTCAGCTCGTCCCTCGTTTTTCCTCTGAACGGGCCGCCCGAGGCCGTAAGAAGTATCCTTCTTATTTTATTATCATCATTTCCTCTAAGGCTCTGGAATATGGCCGAATGCTCACTGTCAACGGGATATATTTTTACCCCGTATTCCTTAACGGCGTTTATTATAAGCTCACCTGCGGAAACCAGCGTCTCCTTATTGGCGAGGGCGATATTTTTGCGGGCCTTTATTGCCTCAAAGGTCGGGACTATTCCTATATTTCCGACGACCGAGGTCACGACCGTATCGCTCTTTTCATATACGGCAGCCTCTATCAGGCCCTCCATACCGCTCAACACTTTTGTTTTGCTATCCCTTACTTTTTCCTTAAGTAAGTCCGCTTTTTCCTTATCCATAACAGCGGCTATATCAGGAGAGAACTCTCTTATCTGCTTTTCCAGCAGGTCTATATTGCTGTTGGCTGTGACCGCTCTGACATTTATTCCGCCTATTTCTCTCACAACGTCAAGCGTCTGGGTACCTATGGAGCCGGTTGAGCCTAAAATTGAAATATTCTCTGCCATTTGTTTTTCCCTCCTTACATAACTGTAACGAGATAAAACATTGAATAATACACAACCGGAGCGGCAAAAAGCACACTGTCAAATCTGTCCAGCACGCCGCCGTGTCCCGGCATTATCTTTCCAAAATCCTTTATTCCCACATAGCGTTTCATTGCCGAAGCCGCAAGGTCGCCTATCTGTGAGAAGATAGAGCCTACAAAACCTGTAATAAGGCACAACAACACCGTGTCAACGCCAACCATTTCATTCTTTGTCTCAAGTATTACGCCATATATCACGCATACGCTTACGGCGACAACAACTCCGCCTATGGCTCCCTCTACGGTCTTTTTGGGAGAAAGCTCCGGTATGAGCTTATGCTTTCCAAAGGCCATTCCCGTAAAATACGCCCCGACGTCACAGCCAAAGGCGCTCAGGAAAATAAGCCAAACGAGTGCGTTTCCATGTGTATACTGTCGTGTAAGATACACATGGGAGATCAAAAAGCACACATAGAAAAAGCCGAAAAACGTAACGATTCCGTCCATAGTATTGCCGCTCTTATGCGTAAGCACAACATATATAAGTATCACCAGCATAAAAAGCGTAACAAAAATATTAAGCACCGAGGCGGTATATATTATCCTTTCAATAAAGGCCATATATATGACTGATGCCGCAAAGCCTATGTAATGTACCGGCTTTATAAATCCGCTGAAAGCCTTATATATCTCGTATAATCCTATCAGCGACACCAATGTCACCGCTATTTTAAGCGGCAGTCCGCCAAGCACGATAAATATTATAAGAAGCGGCAGAGCCACCAATGCCGAAATAATCCTAGTTTTCATAAATCCACTCCCGTTTATCTTCCACCGAAACGTCTGTCCCTATTCTGATAATAGCAGATGTCCCCGTAAAGATCCTCCTCCGTATAGTCAGGCCAAAGCTTACTGTTGAACACAAATTCCGAATACGCTATTTGCCAGAGCAGGAAATTGCTTATCCTTTCCTCCCCGCTTGTCCTTATAACAAGCTCAGGGTCCTGATAAAAGCCTGTATCCAGACTGCCGGAAATCATATCCTCGGTAATATCCTCTGCCTTTATCTCGCCGTTTTCTATTTTTAAAGCTATTTTCTTAAAGCCCCTTAAAATGTCGTCTCTTCCGCCGTAATTTAACGCGATATGGAGATTAAGTCCTTTCTTATCCGCCGAGAGCCTCTCGATGGTTTTTATTTTCTCCTGAATATCCTTATCGAGCCTGCTCTTTTCGCCGATTATATCGATCTTTATATTTTCCTTATCGGCCTTAGCGATATATCTGTCAAGATAATTTCTCAGCAGATCCATTATTCCGCTTACTTCCTCCTCGGTTCTTTTCCAGTTCTCGGTGGAAAAGGCGTATACGGTCAGATGCTCTACTCCCAGCCTGTCAGCGGCCTTGGTAATGCCCTCAAGCGTATCCGCGCCGGCCTTATGTCCCAGCTTTCTGGGGAGCATTCTCTTTTTTGCCCAGCGTCCGTTGCCGTCCATTATTATGGCTATATGCCTCGGCAGCTTAGACATATCTATTTCATCTTTAAGTGATCCCATAATGTCCTCCGTTATTTAAAAACCCTTATGGTCGGTATCATAAGAAAACATAAAAAGCAACGAATGCTTTGACTGCAAGCATCCCCTGCTTTTTATAATTGTTTTCTGTGACGCGCTCCGCCGGCGTTTGACTAAAGAAATACGATATGTTATTTTCTCAAGTCGAGCCGACTTAAGGGCATAATTCTATACCGAAAGAATATCCTTGCTCTTGCTTTCGACCTTCTTATCGATCTCGGCTGTATATTTGTCCGTAAGCTTCTGTATCTCGTCAAGAAGATCATCAAGATCGTCCTCTGAGATCTCGCTTTTCTTCTCCTGCTTTTTGAATGTGTCTACAGCGTCACGTCTGATGTTTCTGATAGCGACCTTTGATTCCTCGCCCTTTTTCTTAACGTCCTTTGTAAGCTCTTTTCTTCTTTCCTCAGTAAGCTCCGGGAAAACAAGTCTTATAACCTTGCCGTCGTTTGAGGGGTTGATACCAAGGTCAGATATATTGATAGCCTTTTCAATAGCTTTGAGAAGGCTTGACTCCCAGGGTTTGATCTCGATAAGTCTCGCTTCGGGAACCGTTATGTTTCCCACCTGATTAAGCGGTGTAGGTGTTCCATAGTAATCTACTGTGATTTTATCCAGCACTTTCGGATTCGCTCTGCCTACTCTTATTGTTGAGTAATCGCTTTCAAGAGCAGCGAGAGTTTTTTTCATTTTTTCCTCATAAACTGTTGTTTGACTAGACATATTTCCGGCCTCCTTAAATTTAAAAATTCTGTTATTCGACTGTTACGACAGTGCCTATCTTTTCCCCGTTAACGGCTCTCATAAGGCTGTTTGGCTCATTGAGGCCGAAAATAAGCACCGGTATTTTCTGATCGGCGCAGAGACTGGCCGCAGAAGTGTCAATAACACGCAGTCCCTGTCTTATGATGTCCTGACATTTGATCTCATCGATCTTCTTAGCATTGGGGTTTGTCTTAGGGTCGCTGTCATATACGCCATCGACATTTTTAGCAAATAAAAGAATATCCGCGTCAAGCTCGGCTCCTCTAAGGGCGGTGACAGTGTCCGTTGAGAAATACGGATGGCCTATTCCGGCCGCGAATATAACTATCTCGCCGTTTTCCAGATGTTTAATGGCAGACTCCTTAGAAAACTGCTCTGTCACGGTCCCGATAATTATCGGCGTCTGCACAGTCGCCTTTACGCCCTTCTGTCTGAACGCGTCAGCCACATATACGGCGTTCATAACCGTCGCAAGCATTCCTATCTGATCCGCCTTTGTCCTATCCATCTCGACGTTGGAGCTTCTTCCTCTCCAAATATTACCGCCGCCGATAACAAGAGCCACCTGCGTGCCCATATCAAGTATTTCCCTGATCTGTTCCACCACGGCAAATATAGTCTCATTGTCATACATAACTCCCGCCTTATCACCGGCAAGAGCCTCCCCGCTCAATTTGAGTATAATCCTCTTGTACATAACACGATATCCCCCTCAAAATAAACCTCATATATAACTTACCACATTTCGCGGATTTTTTCCATATAAATATTTAGTCCTTGGCTTTTATGATAAGCGCCATTCCCTCCTCAAAGGTATAACCGGCCTCACTGCCCTCCATAACATTGCTCACGCCCAAGGGTGAGTCCATATAAAGAGTGGCCCTGTCAAGCGGATATTCCAGGCCGTATGTCGTAACACCCCTTACCTCGGGAGTGATCGGCACAAATGAAACAAGGTCTCCTTTTTTTCCGTTTATTCTGGCTTCCCCCGTGCAAATCGTTATGATGTTGTTCTCGTTCACAAGTCTTCCTGTTATGCCAAGCTTGTTTATCCTGATAAGCTGGAAAACATTGGCCAGTGTATGATCCATTCTGCTGCCGATACCGCCTATGAGTGTAATGTCGTCCGCCCCTATCTCAGCGGCGTGGCGTATACCAAGCTCCATATCGGTCTCGTCCTTGCGGCACGGCACCTGCTTAAGCTCAATATCCTGTCTTTTGTAATATTCAAGTACATCGGCGCTGACGCTGTCAAAGTCGCCTACAATGTAATCAGGCGTAATTCCAAGCCTCATCGCGTGGCGCATACCTCCGTCACAGCATATTATAACAGCGTCCTTTATATATTCCTCGCAGAAACTGTAATCATTTATATCAGCGTTTGCAAAAACGACAGCCTTCATCTCAATCATACTCCCTGATTACGGCAAGCATATCCGATGCCGCTTTTTCAATATCGTCAGCGCCGAGCACCGCCGAACCGGCAACTACTACGTCTACGCCCGACTCCATCACCTGTCTTATATTGCCAGGGCCGACGCCGCCGTCAACCTCTATTTCATATGAATAGCCATTTTCTTCACGTATTCTCTTAAGCTCGCTTATTTTATCAAGGCATTCCGGCATGAGCTTCTGTCCGCCGAAGCCAGGCTCAACGGTCATAACAAGCACAAGGCTGACATCCTTGAGATAGTCCTTGATCGCGCTCACGGGCGTATTTGGCTTTATCGTTATGCCCGCCCTTACGCCAAATGACTTGATCTTTTCTATAGTATCGGACGGCTTTTTGCAGGCCTCCACATGGAAATTGACTATGTCGGCTCCTGCCTTAACAAAGTCCTCAACATACCTTTCCGGCTCGGTTATCATAAGATGTACGTCAAATGTCATATTGCTGTACTTTCTCAGACTTTTATAAACGGGTGCGCCAAAGCTGATATTAGGAACAAAAACTCCGTCCATCACGTCAATATGAAGATACTGCGCTCCGGCCTTTTCAATAAGCCCGATCTGTTCCCTTAATATGCCGAAGTCAGCTGCAAGCATAGAGGGAGAAAGCTTTTTCATTTTGATCTTTTCCTTTCCTCGATTATCTCGTTATATATATCCTTATATCTTAAATATCTTGATTCGCTTATGTTTTCGCCGACACGGGCCTTTATTCCGCAGTAACGGCTGTCCTCATTTATATGCTTGCAGCCTGTATAGCGGCAGTCCTTTAGATATGGCTCAAACTCCCTGAAATAATTCTCCAGCTCCTCCGGATCGATGCCCGTCATGTCCAGAGATGTAAACCCCGGGGAATCGACCAAATATGTGTCGCTCTCAAGGGTGATAAGCTCCGACTGTCTTGTTGTATGCCGGCCCCTCTCTATTTTGCGGCTGATCGAGCCGACCTGTGCCTTAACATCAGGATCAATGGCGTTCAAAATGCTTGATTTTCCCACCCCCGAAGGGCCTGCCAAAACAGATATTTTGCCCCTCAGCTTTTCTTTTAGGAGGTCAATACCGATGTTTTTCTCAGCGCTTACGGCCAAGACATCAAAGCCGGCATTTGAATATATCTCGCATATTTTCTTATATTTTTCTTTCGTATCAATATCGATTTTATTTATACATACGAGTATTTTAAGCTTCTGCTGTTCAGCAAGCACGATGAATCTGTCCATTATATCGGGATTAAAGTCAGGGCTTACCGCCGAAAAAACGATAACAGCCTGATCAATATTAGATACTCTTGGCCTTATCAGGCAATTTTTTCTTTCCTCAATTACATCAAGGCTGCCCTTTTTATTTGCCTCGTCGATTATGCTTATTTGAACATGGTCGCCTACGGTCGGTTTTATGCCTTCCTTTCTGAACTTTCCTCTGGCGCGGCACTCATATACCCCGTCATCGGTAGAAATGTAATAAAACCCGCCTATTCCTTTTGTTATCGTACCATTAAGCATATATCCACCTTTTATCAGCCTTCGCTTCCCAATACGGGAACATCGTCGTCCACATCATTTCCGCCTGACGAAGTTGACGTATCGGGTGTATTTGTATTGCCGCCTATAACATTATTTGAGCTGTCATTGCTTGTTGTAGTAGGAGAAACGGCCGGTCTGCCAGAGCTTACAACTATGTCAATGGAGCTGTTTTTGAGTATTTCCTCGCCGGGATCGGCAGTCTGCGTAATTACAAGTCCCTTAGAGACTGTAGTACTTGTAGTGTAGGAGACATTTCCTACCACAAGTCCGCTTGCCTCAATCTTGCTCTTGGCCTCAGCCTCGGTAAGTCCCTCTACCTTGGGAACTACCGCGTTTATATTATCCTGATCCTTGCAGATCGTCAAAATAACGTCAATATTATCAGAAACATATGAATCAGCATCGGGCGACTGCTTTATGACAGTTCCCTCACTCTCTGTTTCACTGTATTCATACTCGATTATAATGTTGGCATTAAGCGCTGATGTTATTTTAGAGATCGCGATGCTTTCCTCATCGCCAACTACATTTGGCATAGGATAAACGCCCTCGCCAGAGCTTACGGTTACTATTATTTCCATATCTTCAGCAACAGAAACGCCCTCGTCAACATCCTGCGTAAGAATAGTGTCCTTTGGCTCGGCGCTGTCAATGACCGCTCCCTCAACAAGAGTGATGCCAAGCTTTTCAGCCGATTCCGACGCCTCCGTCATCGTCATTCCTACAAAGTTGGGCACTGTCTCAGTCTTATTGAAAACAGCCGCAGCATTATCAAATACATTGAAGAATTTTACTCCAACAAACACTATAGCTCCTATTATTACAAGAGAAGTGATTACAGCCGCAACCGTAACCTTTCTTTCCTGACGCTTTTCTTCATCTATTTCTTTGTAATAGTCGTCGAAATCATCGTCATAGTTATCGTCATCATCGTCATCATCGTCGATATCGTCATCGTCATAATAATCGTTTTCGTTATTAAGCTTAAGCTTTTTGCTGTATTTCTCAAAGCCGACGCTGCTTTTAGGCAGCTTGATATTTTTAGCAAGCTCTACCTTGATCTCCGGCTGTTTCTCCTCGTCGGTTCCATCTTCCTCGTCGAGTTCATCTTCCTCGTCGTAATGATCCTCGTCGTCGTATTCGTCATATTCCTCGTGATCCTCATCATAGGACTGCTCATCGTATTCCCCATAGCCATCCTGTGATTCGATCCCAATATCCTCAAGGGAAAGCTGGCCTTCAAGATTTTCCTCGCCGCCCGCCGCGTCAGCCAACTCCTCAACAGCCGCCTCGTTTATCTTCTCTGCCGCTGCGGCGGCCTCCGCCTCTCTGGTGGGCCTGCGTCTTTCGGTCCTCTTTTCGGCGTTTGATTTGAATTCCGTTATTTCTATCTCCTGAGCGGCTTTTTTCTCGCTGGCTCTGTTATTTTTAGCCACCCTTGCCGCCTCGATTATGGCAAGCTTAAGATCCGAGATAAGAAGCTCGATATTATCATATCTTTCATCGGCCTTTTTCTGTGTTGCCTTCCTGATTATTCCCTCAAGACCTCTTGTCACGTTGGGATTGTACTGCTTAATGTCAGGTAATTCTTCGTTAAGATGTTTAAGGGCGATTGCTATTGAGCTGCTGGCGTCAAACGGCACTCTGCCTGTAGCCATTTCATACATTGTTATGCCAAGGGAATAAATATCACTTTTCTCATTGACATATCCTCCCCTTGCCTGTTCAGGTGAAAAATAATGGACTGAGCCCATAGCATTGACATCTGCGGCGTATGTATTTGTAGTCGCCGCTCTGGCAATTCCAAAATCCGTTACCTTGACTGTTCCGTCAACGGCAACAAGTATATTCTGCGGCTTTATATCTCTATGTACTACATGGTGCTGATGCGCGTGCGAGAGCGCTGACGCGATCTGCATGGCGACACTGAGCGTAGTAAGCGTGTCAAAGGGAGCCTTCTCCATGATAACCTTTTTAAGAGACTGACCATGTACATACTCCATAACGATATAATTTATATTTCTGTCCTTGCCGACGTCATACACACGTACAATATTATGGTGCGAAAGGCTTGCCGCAGCGCTGGCCTCTGAGCTGAATTTAGCAAGAAACTCCGAATTTTCAGCATATTCATCTTTAAGTACTTTGATCGTTACGAATC
>CAZBNY010000046.1:0-12315 GCA_964493235.1 uncultured Lachnospiraceae bacterium | reverse complement strand
ACAAGTCGGAAGGAACATTTCCCCTTCTCCTGTACCTCTACCCCTTATGTAACAGGGGGGACGATGTACCAAAAGATTTGTGAGTATAAATCGGAAGGCTGCATACTATATCAATCCATTTATGTAAATTTTATCCCTAGACTTGGCCAATAGGAGAAAGGAGTCCAGAGGAAAGAGGATTTCGACCTGAGATAGTCCTCTTTCCTCTGGTCGTCGGCCAAGGGGAGGGAGCGCGAGGGAGGCGTTCGGCCTTCGAAACACCGAGATTGCCTCCCTCGCGAGCAGTAGCACTCGAAGAGTGCATAGCTTACGGTGGTGAGCCTAGAATTTACGAGTAAGTAAGAAGAAACTCCGCGACCTGTAGGGCCGCAAACTAAAGCCACACACTCGGAGAGTGTAAAAAGGCCCTTATAGCACTATAAAAATATTACCATACATTCCCCATTTTTTAAACAATAATCATAAAAATTTCCGCCCTTATATTTGCTCATTATCGCCATGATTGTCCCGCCGTGGACGATAAAGGCAATAGATGCGGTGTTTCTATTAACTTTTATGGCCTCCTCAAAGGCCCTAACCTGTCTTTTGGACGAGCTTTCCATGCTTTCCCCGTCGGGAAACGGCAGCCTTCCGCCGCTGTCTATCCACCGCTGATAGTATTCGTCGTCCTTCAGCTCCGTATAGTTTTTGTTCTCAAAGGCCCCGAAATCACATTCCCGCAGGCCGTCGTATACCTCGTCTGTCCTGCCGTATATCAGCTCGGCCGTCTGCCTGCACCTGAGCATCGGACTGGATATCACCACATCCGCCGGCGGATATTCCCTCCGGCGCAGCTCGGCGGCTCCTTCGGGCGACAGCGGCTCGTCCGTTCGACCTATGTAGCGGCCCTCGGTGTTGCCCTTTGTCTTTCCGTGGCGTATAAGTATTATTTTCATATGTCTCACCTCAGAACTCTGTACGCCTCATGCTCCCATTTATCAAAGGTGCCGACCTTCAGATATACGTCCAGCGCCATGTCCAAAAGCGGCATCAGCGCCACCGCTCCGCTGCCCTCTCCGAGGAACATTCCGCAGGTGATGAACGGCTCAAGGCCAAGCTCGTCCAGAATCAGCCTTCCGGCAGGCTCGTTGGACAAATGCGACGGCAGAATATAATCACTTACCCTTTTGTCAAGCCTTACGGCCAAAAGCGCCGCCACCGAGGAGATAAGCCCGTCTATTACCACTGGCACGCCGTGTATGGCTCCCCCGAGGAAAAGCCCGGTCATCGCGGCTATGTCAAATCCACCCACCTTGGATATTATGTCTATCGGGTCGTTGGGGTCTGGCGCGTTGAGCCTTACCGCCCTTTCCACAACGCCGATCTTCTTTCTCAGGCTGTCTGAGTCCAGGCCCGCTCCCCTGCCGGTTATAAGCTCCGCGTCCTTATTGAGCAGAACCGAAGTCACGGCCGCAGAGGTCGTTGTGTTGCCTATGCCCATTTCACCCGTAAGCAGTATGTCCGTGCCCTTTTCCTTAAGCTCGCCCACAAGGTCTATGCTTCTGTCGACGACCGTCAGGCAGTCCTGTCTTGTCATGGCTGGGCCTTCGGCTATGTTTTCGGTGCTGTATCGGGTCTTTATGCTCCTAAGTCCCTCTACGTCCGTGACCATTCCGGCATCGACGGGCAATACGTCCACTCCCGCCCGTTTCGCCATAACGCATACGCTGGAGGTCATCTCCATGAAGCTTTTTGCGACCGTCGCCGTTACCTCCTGTCCGCACTGGGATATTCCCTCGGAAACTGCCCCGTTGTCGGCGCACATGAGGACAAGAGTCTTTTTGTTCAAAGAAAAAACCGGCTGTCCCTTTATGGCGGCTATCTGTGTGACGGCCTTTTCCAGCCTTCCCAGCGAAAACAGCGGCTTAACGACAGAAAGCCAGCGTTTTTCAGACGCTGACTTCGCGTTTTTATCCGGAGCCTTTATTTTGTCCAAATTCATATCTATCCCTACATTTCAATATATTTTCTGGCCTGTATTCCTCTGTCAAAGGGGTGCCTTATTTTTCTCATTTCTGTAATATAGTCGGCCCTGTCTGTCAGCGCCTTTGACGGGGCCCTGCCTGTCAGCGCTATCTCAAGTCCGTCGGGACGGCTGTCCAGAAGCTCCGTTACGGTATTTTCGTCCAAAACACCGTTGTTCACCGCCGGTATGATCTCGTCAAGCACAAGCAGGTCATAGCTGTTTGTGCGGATCTCCCTCTGTACGTTCTCTACGGTGCTTTCACAAAATTCCCTGCAGGAGCGCTTTTCCTCCTCGGACATATATTTGAAGAAGCTGACGCTTTCGGGGTTTTCCAAAAGATATATATTTTCTATCCGCTCCAATATCCTTCGCTCGCCGCTCCTGTTGTCTTTCAAAAACGAAACATATAGCACCCTTCCGCCGCCTCCGGCGCACCTGACGGCAAGACCGACGGCGGCAGTTGTTTTGCCCTTCCCGTCACCGCAGTAAATGTGTATAAGCCCTTTCATGTCCTCACGCCCTTCTCGATTATATCATAGACAGCATTCATATCTATATTGTTTCTCACGGTGTCGGCCAGTATGTCATACTGCCGGTTCTTGTATTCCCTCATGTCAATGGCACGGACGTTTTCGGCGGAAAGACCCTTTTTGTCCATAACGGCCCTGATGACCGTGTCCGTTACGTCCCTATTGTCGAATATGCCGTGGATATAGGTGCCGTAGACGTTGTTTACGCCCTTTTTTACGGCATTATCCATAGCGCTCCTGCCCATGTGTATCTCGTAGCCCTCAAAGTCAAGGCCGGAAAGTCCCTTGAGCATTCCCGTCAGCTCGCCTATCCTGCCGCTTGTCCTTACGGAAACCTTCTCCCGCTCGAAAACAGTCTCCATCGGGATAAGCCCCATGCCGGTGTACTCTCCCTCGGCCTCGGCCCCCGAAACGTCGATTATCCTCTCGCCAAGCATCTGGAAACCGCCGCATATGCCAAATATCAGCACTCCCTTGGCGGCAAGCTGTTTTATTCTGGCCTCAAGGCCGTTTTCACGCAGGGCAAGCAGGTCGCCGACGGTATTCTTTGTGCCCGGGATTATCACCATGTCAGGCTCACCAAGCTCCTCCCTGTCGGAGACATACCGCACACCCACACCGTCTATGCATTCCAGCGCCATGAAGTCGGTGAAGTTGGATATTCTGCCAAGCCTTATGACGGCTATATCGATCACGCCGGTTTTGGCCCTTTTGTCAAAGCGCGCGCTCAGGCTGTCCTCGTCGTCGATATCCACATTTGTGTATGGCACAACGCCTATCACGGGACGGGCACAGCGCTCCTCCAGCATATCAAGTCCGGGACGGAGTATTTCCCTGTCGCCGCGGAATTTATTGATAATTATGCCCTTCACGAGGCTTTTCTCGTCCTCCTCAAGCAGCTCCATCGTTCCCAAAAGCTGGGCAAACACCCCGCCCCTGTCGATGTCCCCCACCAGCAGGACGGGCGATTTTATAAGCTTGGCAAGGCCCATATTCACTATGTCGTTTTCCTTAAGGTTTATCTCAGAGGGGCTTCCTGCCCCCTCGATGACGATTATATCGTTTTGAGCGGACAGCCTTTCATAGGCCCCCAGAATATACGGTATAAACTCCCGCTTTCGCCTGTAGTATTCCATCGCCCTCATGTTGCCTATGGGTCTCCCCATGACTATGACCTGGGAGCCGGTGTCGTTGGTCGGCTTAAGAAGTATAGGGTTCATACACACGTCCGGCTCGATGCCCGCGGCCTCGGCCTGCATGACCTGCGCCCTGCCCATTTCCTTTCCGTCCAGCGTTATATAGGAGTTTAGCGCCATATTCTGTGACTTGAACGGCGCGCACCTGTACCCGTCCTGTGTGAATATGCGGCACAGCGCCCCAGCCACAAGGCTTTTGCCCACGTTTGACATTGTTCCCTGTATCATTATCGCCTTTGCCATAAGCATTCCTCCAAGGCGGAAATCAGGCGGATATTGTCCTCATGTCCCTTTACGGCGACCCTGAAAAACTCACCGTTAAGTCCTCTGTAATTTCCGCAGTCCCTTATAAGTATCCCTCTTTCAGCCATGTCCTCCTTAAGGCCGGCGTAGGCCCTGAAAAGTATATAATTGGCCGACGGCTCAAAGTATTTAACGCCGAGACTCTTAAGCTCCGCCGTCATATAATCTTTCTCTTTCCCGATAAACTCTGTTGTCTGAGCGACTGTCCGCGAGTAGACAGAGCAGGCGGCTATCCCGACCCTTTCCGCCGTGCAGGACACATTCCACGGCTGGCGGACAGCATACATTTTTTCTATCACGCCAATGTCCGAGCATATGCCGTAGCCGAGCCTTACGCCGGGGACGGCGAACATCTTCGTAAACGCCTTCAAAACAAGGAGATTTTTGTATTTTCCGATATATTTGACAATGCTTTTAGAGTCCTTCACAAAGTCCATGAAGCATTCGTCAACAACGGCGAATGTCCCCGCTCTGTCGCACCTGTCAAGGACAGCCTTCATAAAATCGACAGAGACGCAATGCCCTGTCGGGTTATTGGGGCGGCAGATGAAAAGCATATCGGTGCCGTCTATCATGTCGATATAATCCGCCCCCGGCTCAAAACCGTTTTCCTCCTTGAGTATATAGAACAGCTTTTCACAGTCCAATGCGTCAGCCGCCTTCTCATATTCGGCGAAGGTCGGACTCATAAGCAGCACCCTTTTTGGCTTAAGGGCGAGGACGATGTTGAATATAAGCTCCGCCGCACCGCTGCCGCAGATGACGCTTTCACTGTCTATGTTCTCTACACAAGCTATGGCCTCCCTGAGCCTTCTGTACTCGGTATCGGGATAAAATTCAGCGTCCTCGGCGGATCCCTCTATGGCCAGCCTGACCTCGCAGGGAACGCCCAAAGGGTTAATGTTTGCCGAGAAATCGAGCATTTTTCTGTTATAGGAATATATATCCCCGCCGTGAACCTTTTCCATCATATTCCCCCAACAAGCAGTAATTTTATAATTCCAAAAAACGCCAGCGTTATGACCGAGGTCGTGTACATAAGGACGTTCGCCCCTATTATATGCTCCGGCACAACATCATTTATGGCGTCGCCTATATAGTCCTTTTTGTAAAGCTCTCCGAAATACCAGGCGTCGCCTGCCAGCCTTATGCCCAGCGCCCCGGCGCATACGGATTCCGTCTGGGCGGAGTTGGGGCTTTTATGTTTCAGCCTGTCCCTTCTGAATATTTTTGCGGCGTTTTTATAGTCCATTCCAAGTATAGCCGAGGCGACCAGCATAAACACGGCGCTTATTCTTGCCGGTATAAAATTGGCGGCGTCGTCAAGCCTTGCCGCCGCTCTGCCAAAGTAAAGATATTTACTATTTTTATAGCCAACCATCGAATCCATAGTGTTTATCGCCTTATATAACGCCCCAAGCGGCGCTCCGCCAAGGAACATGAAAATAAGCGGAGCGATGACCCCGTCGGAAGTGTTCTCCGCCACGGTCTCCACGGCGGCCTTTGTCACTCCCTCGAAATCCAGCCTTTCGGTGTCCCTTCCGACTATCATCGAGACCGCTCTTCTGGCCGATGGCAGGTCGCCCTTTTTCAGCTCACGATAGACCTTTAAGCTCTCCGTCCTGAGGGACTTCGCGGCGATAAACAGCCAGCAAAGCAGGCTCTCGCACACAAGTCCGATGACAGGCATGGTGTTGTAGAGAATATCCAAAAGGGCGTACACCGTACCAAAGCTGACGGCACAGACGGCAACAACAAGAATAACGCCGCCGGCAAGCTCCCCGCCCTTATTCTTCGGCATTATTCTTCTTATCGCCCGCTCCAGTATTCCTATGAGCCTGCCTATGAGCCTTATCGGGTGAAGGCCGAAAGCAGGGTCCCCAAAAAATATATCCAGCACAAAGCCTATCAAAACAGCGTATAACGAATACATATTTTCCTCACTTGATCCTTATCGGTATTCCGGCGCAGAGCCTGTATACGGCGTCGGCCTGACGGGCCAGATCGCAGAGCGCCCTGCCGGTCGTCTCCCGCCATTCTCTCTCAAACCTGTCGACGGGCACTATGCCGCCGCCTATCTCGTCGCTTATGACAACGTCAAAGGAAAGGGCCTCATTTATGATATTCTCGGCCTTACCCTCGGTCATTCTCTCCCTCACGAGCAGATGGAACCGGTTCAGGACCCTCTTATCACCGAAGTTTTCCCTCACGAAGTCTGTCTTTCCCTGATTTTTTCCGCCTATAACAAGTATCATATTCTGCCTCCGATCACACAGGAGAGAAGTACCGCAAGCTCCTCAAGCTCCAAAAAATATCCCGCCAGATCCCCCGTAATGCCGCCAAAATTTTTCATACAGTTATGCCTATGGTAAACAGAGACCGCCGCCGATAAAATAATGACAAGCAAAGCCGAAGGAACATCAACGGCTAGCATTATCAAAGCGCAGACAACGACCTCGGCGCACATTATAGCCACGGCCCTTCTTTTGGAGGTCATCTCGCTCCACTTCGCCGCAAGTCCGGTGCTTTTGGCGTTGGGGAAGGTTGTGTAAAATATACCGCTCAATGCCCTTGAGAGAAAGAACCCAAGCGACAGAACCCCGACCGTTTCTATTGACCTGACCTCGGTCAGAAGGCCGGTGTAGACGAGCATATACACGCCGAAATAAATGACGGCGAAGGCCCCGATATGCGGGTCGCTCATTATTTCAAGCTTCCGCTGTCTCTCGGCATGGGAGCTAAGGGCATCCGCCGTATCGATAAAGCCGTCCATATGTATGCCGCCGGTAACAACAAGCGGTGCCGCCGCCATCAGGCAGACCCTGAGCACATATCCTGATCCAAGCCTTTCGCACAATAAAAAGATGACATACTCCAAAACGCCGATAACAAGCCCCACAAACGGGAAAAAGCATATGGCGTATCTCATTGATTTTTCGTCCCAATCGACAACAGGCACCGGTATCCGGCTGTACATCGAAAAGGCTATCAAAAGCGGCCTTATCATATTCCCTCTCCTTTCAGCTTTATCGGTATACCGCAGACGACCTCATAGACCGTATCGGCGGCGGAAGCGATATGCCGGTTCAGCCTTCCAAGATTTTCTATATATCTCTCCGTCCGCTCCTCATATGTCACTCCGTCGCTGAAAATGTCATTGGTGACTATGACCGTGTTTTCGGCCAGCCTGATAAGCCTGTCTACACCCTCGGTTATCTCGTCAACGGCTCTCTCTTGCGCTCCCGTTTCGTCAAACATCTCGTTGGCGAGCAGGTTCGACATACACTCGAGCAGTACAGTACAGCCGTCAACGCCCTCTATATCCTTAAGTCCAGTGTATTTTTCCACGGTTTCAAAGCCTTTACCGTCCCTCATGCGACGATGTCTGGCTATGCGCTCCTTCCCCTCGTCACCGAATGGCATCATCGCCGCTATATATATGAGCCTGCCTTTTTTTAGCGAGACCGCCGTATTTTCGGCAAACTCGCTCTTTCCGCTGCCGCTTGAGCCTATTATCATCACGACCATATCATTACCTCCAGCAAAGGCATTTTCTCATAAACTCCGCCGCGAACTCCGGCTTCGAAGGGTAGTACAGGTGGGGAAAGCCGGCGACCGTATTTTTATAAACGTGCATACAGGGCCAGCTCCTTTTGCCGGACGGCTTCACCGCCGTGCAGCTCTCTCCGTTACTGTCTGTGTCCCAGTAATGGAACTCATGCCCCCTTATGCCGTCGATATACCCAATATCGGACCTGAGCTCGATATATCCAAAACGGGAAAGCCTTCCGGTATTTCTTGCCGCTCCGTCAAAAACTCCGGCCATCTTTGCTCCGTCTATCTCTCTAAGAAGGTACATGAACCCGCCGCACTCGGCAAGGCAGGGCATTCCGCCCTCTATGCTCTCTCTTATATTCTCGAGCATTTCTGTATTTTCAGAAAGGCGTCCCAGATACAGCTCCGGATAGCCGCCGCCAAGCAGTACGCCGTCAACACTCTCGGGCAGCCTTTTATCCTCGAGCGGACTGAAATAAACAAGCTCCGCCCCCATTTTTCTCAGCAGCTCAAAATTATCCTTATAGTAAAAGCAAAAAACGCTGTCCAAAGCGACCGCGATCTTTGTTTTTCCTATAAACTCGGTTTTTACCGGCTCATAGGCAAGTTCGGACGCCTCCGAGGCTATATCGAGCAGTCTGTCCATATCTATCGTCCGCTCGGCCGTTTTGCCCAGAATATCCAGCTTTTTCACAGTCTCGTCCGTAGGCGTGACAAGTCCCAGATGGCGGCTGTCGATGCTCACATCAGCGTTATATGGCATATAGCCTATGACCTCGATGCCGCTCTCCCGCTCTATGACCGGCTTAAGACTCCTATACGCCATCTCCGAGACGCCGTTTAGTATAACGGCTCTGACGCTGTTTTCCCTGAACCCGACAAGGCCCTTGATAACGGCGCAAAGCGTATAAGCCGCTCCCTTGGCGTCCACCACAAGGACCGAGGGAGTGCCTGTCGATACCGCTATGTCGCAGGAGCTGGCCGACGAATCGCCGTAGCCCATTCCGTCATAATAACCCATCACGCCCTCTATCACGCATATGTCCGACCCTCTTGAATGCTCCGCCAGCAGGCGGCCTGCCGTATTTGTGTCCGAAAAATACAGGTCGATATTTTTGGACGGTATACCGAGCGCCTTCTCGTGGAACATAGGGTCGATATAATCAGGGCCGCATTTTGCCGCCGTCGTTCTTATTCCTCTGTTTTTTAACGCCCGCAAAACGGCGCAGGTGACTGTCGTCTTTCCGCTGCCGCTGGCGGCCCCACCTATCAGCAACCGCATTTTTGCCCTCCAAACGCAATGATATAAACGGGGTTAGCGGCCTTCATCAGCGTATATCCGCCCAGCCTTTCGCCCTTTGATATATTTACGGCGGTAAACTCCGCCTCGATGTCCCTTGCCCTGAGTACCCTCTCGGTCTCGGCAAGGGTCTCTATAGTTACCGTGTTTATGACTATTCTTATATTCTCGTTCAGCTCGAACAGCCTGTCGATGATCTCGCCCATTTTGCCGCCGCTGCCGCCGATGAAGGCATGGGTCGGCAGTCTGTGATTCGACAGCGTGCTTTGGGCGTCTCCGTCTATTATTCTCACATTGTCGGTCCTGAATTTTATACTGTTTTTCTCTATCAGCTCAACGGCCTCGGCGTTCCTCTCAAAGGCGAAAACCTCCATGTCCGGTTCCAGCAGAGCCGCCGCTATACCCACAGAGCCGGTCCCGGCCCCGATGTCGTAAAGCACCGAGTTTTTGTTCAGCCTGAGCTTTGCCAAAGAGATGAGTCTTACCTCGGCCTTTGTCATGGGCACCCTGCCCCTGATGAACTCCGAGTCACTTATTTCGTATTTTTTCTCCCAGGGGTCGCCGTTTACGGCAAGGACAACGCAAAGCTTATTAAATGTCATGTCCACAAGCTCCTTGGCTGTCCCGCTTGTTATTCTCTCGTCCTCGTAAGAAAGCCTTTCGCCCACGTAAAGAAGGACGTCCTCCATTCCGTAGCGAATAAGCTTTTCGCAAAGGGCGTTGACGTCCCCGCCGTTATTGAGAAGGGCGAAGGTCTTTTCGTTGTCCCTTATATGTCCGATTATATTTTTGGACAAGCCGTGGGCGCTTATGAGCTTCCAGTCGTCCCAGGGCATTTTGAGCTTCGCGGCGAAATATGTCATCGAAGATATTCCTGGTATCACAGTCACGTCATACCCGTCCAGCGTCTCTATGAGGCCCTTTGCCCCGCTGTAAAACCCCGCGTCGCCGCTCATTATGACCGCCGTGTCGGAGCCGTTTTCGTCTATTATCCTCTTTATCTCGTCCGCCCTGTACTCGGCGAACGTTCTTTTTTTCCTCTCGTATTCCTTTATGATCCGCACGGAGCCGATGACCACGCCGCATTTCTCCACGGCCTGTCTGGCCTGCTCGGTCAAAAGGGCGGCGTTTCCGCAGCCGACCCCTATAATATATATCTTCAAAGCTGCTCTCCTTTTATGGTCTCCAGCATTGCCCGAGCGTTCTCGGATTCTCCCAGAACGCCGAACTCATTGGAAAACATCACTATTCCCGTATCTATCCTGTCCGCGACTCTCTTTTTCATATAAAACGCCGCCTTGGCCGTTATGTCCTCCATTACGGGCCCAAGTATCCGGTTTTGTTTAAGTATACCCAGCGCCTCCTCGGTCGTCACACAGCCGAATATACCTCTCACGACGTCTATTCTGTCGGTGTGCGTGGCCGTATTGGCCGCCAGTATCTCCATACGGCAGTCGGCGTTCCTGCTGTGGGTGTCCATTATGCCGCCTGCCAGCTTTACCAGCTTACCGATATGCCCCACCAGCAGTACGGACTTGAAGCCGCACTCCACGGCCATGTCCAGACACGCCCCGATATAGTTGGAGCATTTTATTCCCCTGTCGATATTTATGCCGTAGGTGTTTTTGATAAAGTCCAGTCCGTAGTTACCCGGCGTCATAAGAAGTGTGTCGCTCTCGTTGGCCCTTTTCACCCTCATTTCGGCGCCTATGGCCTCGATAATGGCCTTCTCGCTCATCGGCTCGACTATGCCGCTTGTGCCAAGTATCGATATTCCGCCGACTATTCCAAGTCTGGAGTTGAAGGTCCTCTCGGCCACCTTCTCGCCGCCCGGTACGCTTATTATCACCCTCGCCCCGCCGGTGTAGCCATGCTCGTCCAATACGAGCCTGACCTCCTTCTCTATCATTTCTCTGGGCACCTTATTGATGGCGGCCTCGCCTATGTCCTGCCACAGTCCGGCCTTTGTCACACGTCCAACGCCCTCGCCGCCGTCTATAAGTATGCCATCGTCGTCCGTCAGAGTGACCTTAGCGAATATAAGTATACCGTTTGTCACGTCGGGGTCGTCGCCGGAATACTTCCTGACGGCACAGCCGGCCCCGTTCTCAAAAAGCTCCGCCTCAAGCACAGCCGTTTCGAACTCCATTCCATTTGGCGTATATATGCTCACATATTCAATTTTCCTTTTCCCAAACGCCATAACAGCCGCAGCCTTCGCGGCGGCGGCTGCACAGATTCCCGTAGTAAATCCGTATTTAAGCATATTCCAGTTTTCTCACGGCACAGGCCGCGTGCTCAGCGAACATTTCCTGTATTTCCTCATACTCTCCAAGTCCCCTGATGATACACTCCGTCTCAATGCCGTTTTTCACAAACTCCGACTTCCAGCTTCCGTCACCGTCTCCGGCCATATCGTTATTGGCATGGTCCCCCGCCACTATCATAAACGGCAGAAGCACCGCCTTTTTATAGCCGTATTTCTTTACATAGCCTATTACCTGCCCGGTATCGGGATAGCCCTCCACCGTGCCGACAAAAACATTTTTGCGGCCCCTTGCCTTGAATCTGTAGTCAAGGGCGGCGTAGGCCGAATCGGCGTAATGCTCGGTCCCGTGTCCCATGAACACTACAGCCGTGTCCTTATCTCCGACCATCTCCACCTCACCGGCTATTATGTCAACGGCCCTGTCATAGTCCTCGCTGTCAGTCAGAAGCGGCTTGCCGCAGGCCATTTTGAAGTCCCCGCGAAACGGCTCTATCTCCCTCATAAGGCCGTCGAACTCATTGCCGTTCATTACATAGGTAGGCTGTACGACCACCGTGTCAAAGCCTTCCGCCTTAAGCCTGTCGAGCGCCTCGGAGACCGTGTCTATCTCTATGCCGTCCCTTTCCTTAAGCTTACGGATTATGACCTTGCTGGTGAAGGCCCTCCTGACCTCGTAATCATCAAATTTCTCGGCGATCCTTTTCTCTATCGCCCCAATGGTTTTCTCCCTTGTATCGGCGTAGCTTGTGCCAAAGCTGACGACAAGCATGGCTTTTTTCCCCTTGATCATGCAGTTCACCTATCTTTTGAGCTTATATAACAGAGCGTTCACGATGGCCGCGGCCACATTGCTTCCGCCTTTGTTTCCCTTTGCCACTATGCAGGGAACGCTTCCGTTGATTATCAGATTTTTCGACTCTATCACGTTTACAAAGCCTACCGGCACGCCTATTATGAGCTTTGGTCTCATTTTCCCCTCTTTTATGAGCCGGTCTATAGTAATGAGTGCAGTAGGGGCGTTGCCCGAGACCAGTATAAGGTTGTCCCCAAGGGCGGCGGCCCTTTCCATAGATACAGCCGCACGGGTTATACCTCTTTCCTTAGCCTCTCTCGCCACGTCCTCGTCCGCCATAAAACAGCAGGCCCTGCCGCCAAGC
>CAZBNY010000045.1:0-12441 GCA_964493235.1 uncultured Lachnospiraceae bacterium | reverse complement strand
GCGGCAATAGTTATAGTAGCCACTGCGGTATCCTTAACTTCACACAGAATCTCCGGTACAAAGGACGAGGAAAGTTTAAGCGGAATATCGGCTTTTCTCCATACGACCGTCGAGGACGGCGTTGTAGAGGAAAACGAGAGCATTTCCGAACAGATCGCCTCCTACTCGACCAATCTCAATACTGATTCGGTATATGATTCCGCCGAGATCGAGCAGGGACAATATGTTACCTTCGTCAAGGGCTCGGTAGCTATAATCATTGACGGGGATATGTCGGCTGTGTGCGGCAGGGATCTCATTAATATCACCAAGGGGAATTCACTCGCTGACGGCGAAATGGCTGAAAAAAATAATCTTTATGTGATCACAGAAAATGACAGCGGATTTTTGGCCGAAAGCAGTGCTGAGTTTTTCGTAAAAGGCGGATATGAAATAACAGAAAGTATCGAGGAGTGATGTAATGAAAAAGCACATTAAACCTGTAGCGGCTTTATTGGCATTGTCCCTTGTCTTTGGGACGGCGGCGCCTGCCTTTGCCGATAACCTCTACAGCGTAAAAACAGAAGATATTGTAACAAAAGGAGTTACATACGGATATGAGCATCGTCTCGCGACAGACGGCTGGCAGAACATTTATACACTGACTATCGACCTTACGGCTGATAACGTAAGGATCTCTCCCGTGGAAAGCTCTACGGAATACGGACTTAAGGAAACGGCTCTTAAGCTGCTCAATGACAGCGGAGCGGTCGCCGGAGTCAACGCCGACTTTTTCGGCCTTACGGGCAGCTATTCGGCTTCATTTGGCCCTGTTATATCGGACGGGGAGCTTATATCGGTAGGAACAGATAAAAACCTTACGTCTAAGGAATACGCCGCATACTTTATGACGGAGACCGGACACAGCTTTATTGACTATCTTACGTTTACGGCCGACTTTGTAAACGACGCCGGTGCGAGACTTGAGCTTGCGTCCATAAATAAAATAACAGAAC
This sequence comes from uncultured Lachnospiraceae bacterium, assembly GCA_964493235.1. Classification (GTDB taxonomy): domain Bacteria; phylum Bacillota; class Clostridia; order Lachnospirales; family Anaerotignaceae; genus Metalachnospira. The sequence continues at coordinate 11,446 of CAZBNY010000045.1, read as the reverse complement.
TTGTTTATCCGATGTATTTCAACTCTGAGGCGGCGTCAAGCACTGCCGACATCGATAAACGCATAAGCGACCTTGTCAAATTAAGAGTTGAGAACGATACTATCACATACATATCAAGTCCCGGCGAGACTGTGTCCTGCCCTGAAGGCAACGGCTATCTCATAATCGTTAAGGGAACATACGCTGATTACGCCAACGAGAACTTCAAGGTTGGCGACCATGTCTCAACAAGGATAAATTCCACGATCGATCTTGATTCTATCAAGACGGCAGTAGGCGGAGCGGGCAGAATGCTTGTGAATGGAGCCGTTGTATCAGACGGTACGGTCATAACAGGCAGACAGCCGAGAACGGCGCTCGGAATTTCTCAGGACGAGAAAAAGCTTATACTTATGGTAGTTGACGGCAGGGGAACGAGTATTGGAGCGACACATGATGAAATGGCGGCTCTTATGAAGGAGTACGGAGCGTATAACGCGATGCACCTTGATGGCGGCGGCTCAAGCACAATGGTGGTCGAGACGGCTGACGAGGACTCGCTTTCCGTGAAGAACACCGTTTCCGAGGGCACCCAGAGAAAAATCATGACGGCCCTTGGCGTTTTCAATACATCTGAGACAGGAAACCTTGAACAGCTTAAGCTCGAGGCTGACACCTCAAGAGCGTTTGTAGGCGAGACAGTTAAGCTCAAGCTGACCGGCTATGACAGCTATTACAACAAGGTCGATATTCCTGATAGTGAAGTACACTACAGTGTTATAGGCGTAAACGGCAGCGCTTCAAGCGGTATGCTCACGGCCTTTGAACCAGGAACTGCTACGGTAATTGCGGAATACGGCGGTTTTACGGCCGCAATATCTGTTACATATTCTTATCCAAATGCGCTGACGCCTTCCTCAAGCTATATAAGCCTTAATGTCGGACAGACAGCGGCGTTATCGTTTACCGCTGCCGATTCCGAAGGATATACGGGCGCCATATCGCCCGGCAGAGTTACATATACTCTTTCGGATGACAGCCTAGGGACGATAGACAGCAGTTCCGGAGTATTTACAGCAGCTTCAAACGGAACTGGCTATATCACCTGCATGAGCGGAACGGCAATATGCTACATAGCTGTTTCCGTCGGCGGAACAATGAAGACTGTCGAGTCCTTTGAAGGCTCTCCGGCTGTTTCATTCAGCTCTTATCCCACGTCAATAGGCGGCAAGGCGGCGGTAACTTCCACAGCGTCAGAGGGAAGCAGGGGCCTTGAGCTTAGCTATACCTTCAGCCGGTCGGATTCCACACAGGCGGCCTACGCCAATCTGGGAAGTCCGATAGTGTTCAACGGCTCTCCGACTACAATAACTCTTTCGGCAAAGGGAAACGGCACCGACCAGTGGCTCAGGGGCAGGATCACGGACGCTGAAGGAAATACATATACTATCGACTTCTCAAAGGGACTCAATTGGAGCGGCTGGAAGGACGTTACGGCAAATGTTCCGGCAGAGGTAGTATATCCTATTAAACTGGAAACAATATATGTAGCGGCCCTTTCTAATACAAATACGGCTGAACAGAGTACAGCCTTTGACAATATCAGAGCAGTCGTGGCTGACGGTGCGTCAGGCGCGCCGGCGACGCCTGGTATCATAGACAGCCAGAACGCTGTTATAGACAGTAAGGTGGCGGGATCGTTTTATCTTACTTTGGCCGGAAATGTAGTATATTCAGGCGAAAACAAGCCTTCAAATTATACCGATGCCAGAATAAAGGTTAACGAAGCTCTCCAACAGAACAGCGATTTGATGTTCTATGCGGGAAGCACCGACATTTCGGCCGCTTCATCGGTCGAGACTTTAAAATACGGTTCTGCCTACGCCTTCCATAATTATGACGCGGCTAACCTCAGTATCATTGAGCTTACCGCTAAAAACGGCGGTCTCAGAAGTACACAGGCAAGCCAGTGGCAGAGATTTTCCGCTGACATCGCCGCGGCCGGGAATACAAACGTCGTATTTGTTATGGACGTTACGCCCAGCAATTTCAGCGATCAGCTTGAGGCGGAGCTTTTTAGAAACGCTTTGAACACAATTAAAAACAGCGGTAAAAACGTGTATGTGGTTTCCGCGAGCGGTACGTCAAGCTGGAACACGGTAAAGGACGGAATAAGATATATCAACCTTCCAAACCTTTGGAATACAAACGGTACTCTCAATGAGGATTTCAGGACGCTTATAATAAAAGCTGACGGAAACGGAATGTACTACGATCTCAAATCAATATTTTAAAATAATCCCTCAGTATTCCTAATTAAGAATACTGAGGGAAACTGCGGTTAAAATCAAGTTTCACAGAGGTAAGATTTTATGTCGGATAATAACGAAAGAACGGTCAAAGCGGCCACTATGATGATGATAATAACACTTGTTGGAAAAGTTCTCGGACTTGTTAGGGACTCACTGCTTGCCGCCAATTACGGAATGGGTATGCAGGCATACGCCTTCCAGACAGCCAGCAGGATACCAAGGGTGTTTTTTGACGCGATCTTTGCCTCGGCAATATCTGCCAGCTTCATACCGATATTCAATGAAAGCCTTGAAAAAAAAGGCAGAGATTCGGCTTTTGATTTTTCCAATAAGTTTATCACGCTCATAGGCATTGTCACCGTAATGCTTACGGCAGTCGGAATAGCTTTTGCTCCGCAGCTTACGGCTGTTTTTTCGCCTGGCTTTGATGAAAGCACAATGCTTCTTTCCTCAAAGCTTTTAAGGATAATGTTTCCGACGGTAGTTTTTACCGGAATAGCGTATGCCTTTGTCGGAATACTGCAATCCTTTGATGAGTTTACTATACCGGCGGCTCTGAGTATAGTCTCAAACGGTATAATAATCATATACTATTTGTTTTTTAACAGATCCTTTGGCATCTATGGACTGTCGATCGCTTTTCTGGCAGGCTGGGCGATGCAGGCGGTAATGCAGATACCAAGCCTTATTAAAAAGGGTTACAGATACAAACCGTCATTCGCCTTCAAGCACGACGAGAGTATAAAAAAGGTGCTGGCGCTCATGCTGCCTGTAATGATAAGCACATGGGTACAGCCTATCAATATAGCCATAAACACAAGATTCGCGTCGCATTTGTACGAGGGGGCGGGGGTTTCCGCCATAGAATACGCGAATAATCTTTATACGATAATAGTCGGTGTCTTTGTGCTGTCTGTAGCCAATGTAATTTTCCCACGACTTTCAAGAATGACGGCAAATAACGAAAAAAATTCGATTTTCAAAACAGTTATAATGACTGTGAGAATATTATCGTTTATAATAATACCGATGACGGCCGGAGTAATGGTACTCAGTCCGCAGATAATAAACCTTATATATCAGAGGGGAGATTTTACAGCCGCCGATACAGCCATAACCTCGGGTGCGTTGTTCTTTTTCGCCATAGGAATGTTCGGATATGGTCTTCAGACAATAATATCAAGGGCGTTTTACGCTGAACAGGACGGAAAAACCCCGTTCATAGCCGGTTTGATCTCCATAATCGTAAATGTGGCGCTTTGCAGTATTCTTGTAGAGCCAATGTCTGTGGCCGGACTCGCCTTGGCGTCGGCTGTTTCCTCGACTGTATACGGAATAGTGCTGTATATACCTCTGCGCCGCAAATACAGCGACGCGGACACAAATAAATTCGGAGCGTCAGTAGTTAAAATGATAATAGCGTCCTGCAAAATGGCGGCTGTAGTCATTATGCTAAGAAACCTGCTGTGGAATGCGGACGCCGGAATGATAATGAGAATAATATCCGTCGGCGTCATGGTAATTGCCGGCGTCGCGGTTTATATGATAATTTGCAGAATAATAAAGCTTTATGAGGCCGAGGTCGCTTTTGGCTTTGTCGGTGGAATGCTAAAGAAAAGAAACGGAGGACCAAGAGGTGAGTGATCTTTTAAAAAACAGTATAGTATATAACTTATTCGCTTCTGTCGGCGAGTGGTTTTCGGGCCAGTTCAGAGAGAGCCGTCTTATATCCCGTTTTTTGGCGGATGGCGATACAGCGGCTCTGTCAGAAGGCAGTATACTGACTGCGATTTTCAATAGGATCATATGGCTGTTCAGGACCATATTTGACAAGCTCAGGCTTACAAAGCTCTTTGAGGGCAGTATGTTTAAAATGCCGTTTATATGGTGTTTTCTGGCCTTTGTGTTCGCACCCGTACTTCCGACTATGCTGGTGCTGGCGCTGGCGTTGGCTGGCTTCGGCTCGCTGGCGCTTAAGCTTTTCTGCGAGAAGGATTTTAAGCTTAGACATTATCCGCTGAATAAATTTGTGCTTATTTATGCGCTGGTATACTTTATCTCAACATTTACTTCGGTTAATGTAAGTGGCAGTATGCAGGGCGGAATACTGACTACAGCCTTTATATTATTTTATTTTGTTGTAATTAATTCGGTACAAACAAGAAAGCAGCTTGATGCGCTGACCTTCTGTTTTGTATGCTTTGGAGTGCTGATCGCCTTTTACGGCTACTATCAGTATCTGAATCCTTCAAAATTCAGCGGTTCCTGGCTTGATACCGAAATGTTTTCTGATATAGGCTTCCGAGTGTACTCCACGCTTGGGAACCCGAATGTATTGGGAGAATATCTGCTTTTGATAATACCCTTTGTCGTTTCCTATTTCTTCAGAGAGAAGGGAATTCTCAAAAAAGGATTTTTCTTTATTGTCGGCTGTATACTTATGCTTTGCCTTATACTTACCTATTCCAGAGGCTGCTGGCTTGGCATAATGTTCGCGGCGGTCATTTTCCTGATATTGCTTGACAGAAGGTTCATAATACTTATAATAATCGGACTTATGGCCCTGCCGTTTGTGCTTCCGCAGACGATCATAAACCGCTTTATGAGTATAGGAAATATGTCTGACTCGTCTACGAGCTATAGATTTTATATTTATATGGGCACGCTCAGTATGCTTAAGGACTATTGGCTTTGCGGAGTAGGACCGGGTACAGCCGCCTTTAACATGGTTTATCCGTCATATGCTTACGACTCGATAACGGCTCCGCACTCGCATAATCTTTTCCTACAGGTAATGTGCGATTCCGGAATATGCGGTGAGCTGGTTTTCTTAGCGTTGATATACAGAGCCTATAAGTCGTGCTGTATAGGTCTTAAGAGGGCGGCTAAAAAGGATAAAATATTCATTATTGGCGCTATATCCGCCCTAAGCGGATTTTTCCTGCAAAGTATGTTTGACTATACATTTTATAACTATCGTGTAATGCTGATCTTCTGGGCCGTATTGGGCCTGGCGATGCTTTACGCAAACATAGACGGACTTAAGGAGGAGGAACAATGATAAAGGTTCTGAACATTATAAGCGACAGCAATATCGGCGGAGCCGGAAGATGCGTCCTTACTTTCCTTAAATATTTTGACAGGAGCCGGTTCGGCGTAAAGGTCGTCGTTCCGAGGGGAAGTCTGCTCATACCTGAGATAAAAAAACTTGGTATACAGACGATTGAGGTTGACGGCATAGCTGAAAGATCCTTAAGCAGAGAGGGTATAAAGACCCTGAAAAGGGTCATCAGAAGATCCGGCTGCGACATAGTCCACACTCACGGTAACATGAGCGGAAGGATAGCCGGAAAGCAGTGCGGAAAAAAAGTAGTATACACAAGGCATTCGGTGTTTCCTGTCAGTCCCGGGATAAGTAAGGGCATCGGGAAAAAGCTCAACGGGATAATAAATATGCACTACGCCGATGACATTATCGCGGTTGCCGAAGCCGCTAAGGAAAATCTGACAGACAGCGGGATAGATCCCTCAAGAGTCAGGGTGATCCTAAACGGGGTTGAGCCGCAGAAACGTGCCTCTGACGGGACAATAAGCTCCATCAGGGAAAAATACGGCATAAACGCGGAAGACTTCACAGTTGGAATAATGGCAAGGATAGAGGAGGTCAAGGGGCATATATTTCTGATAGAGGCCGCCGAAAAAATAAAGAACAGCGGCAGAAATATAAAGGTGCTTATAATAGGCACCGGAGCCTTAGAGGACAGCCTTAAACAGGCCGTCAGTGAAAAGAGACTTGAAGATACGGTCATATTTACAGGTTTTATTAAAAACGTAAATGAGATACTCAGCGTACTTGACGTTCAGGTAAACGCTTCCTTTGGTACGGAGGCTACAAGTCTTTCGCTCCTTGAGGGAATGAGCCTTGGTATTCCGGCAGTCGTAAGTGATTACGGCGGAAACCCGGGAGTTATAACGCATGGGGAAAACGGATATATATTTAAGTCAAAGGACAGCGATGACCTGGCCGAATATATTATTAAGCTGATTGACAACGGCGAGATTCGCTCGTATATGCAAAAAAGGTCTGTGGAAATTTTCAATGAGAAATTTACGGCAGAAATATACGCCAGGAATATTGAAAATGTTTATGAAGAACTGATGATGAGCTAAGAGGTGTGACATGGCAGAGAAAAAGAAATTTAAAATCAATTTTTTTGATATTATCATTGTGCTTATAGTCATCTGTATCGGAGCCGGATTGTATATATTCACTCACAGAGACACGACTGTAGATACTAAAAAGCTGACCTATATGATAGAGCTTAACAAAACTACGCCCGGTCTTGAGGACTATATCAGAGTCGGGGACGACCTTACCGAGAATACAAAGAACTATAATATGGGCAAGGTAGTTGATTTTGAGACTATTCCTTATACTAAACTGACGCCTGACTATGAGAACAATATTTTCAGGGATTCGGTTGACCCGACCTGCGACACGGTTCGTATTACGGTTGAGGCAAACGTGACCGAGAGCGCCAGCGCATACGCTGTTGACGGTCAGTTTGTTGTTCGTGCCGGAACAGAAATATTCGTTAAGGGCGAAGGCTATGCCGGCGAGGGTTATATAGTCAAGGTAATGAGATAAGGGGGCGAAAATAATGAGTGAACGCAGAAAAGGAAAATTTAATATAATAGATTTGGTGGTCGTACTTGTTATTTTGGTACTTATCGTTGGCGCCGTTTATAAATTCAGAGGTCTTGGCAAGACAAGCAAAACGGTCAATATGGAAACGGTGACATATGAAATGACTGTAGAATCCCTTAGAAATTACGCGTTTGACAATCTCCAGGTGGGCGACACAGTCTTTGACTACACATCGGGGAACGCCATTGGCACAATAACAAACATTGAGTGGAAGGACGCGACTGATCCGTTCTATACTATCGACGGACAGACGATAGAGGCTCCGGTAGAGAACAGATATGATGCCGTAATAACGCTTGAGGCACAGGCGTCGGAATCGGACGGAGTGTATTATGTAGATAAGACCTACGAGCTGTGCGTTAATTCAAAGAGGAAAATTTATACAAAATACGCCGATTGCACAGCCGTTATCACAGGTATCAACAAGTAAAAGCCTGTCAGAAGGAGTTACCGTACATGGGTAAGAAATATAAAATACTTATGACAACGATGGGACTTAACATCGGCGGAGCCGAGACTCATATTGTCGAGCTGTCGAAGGAGCTTAAAAAACGCGGATATGACGTCATGGTGGCCTCGAACGGAGGAGTTTATGTTGACGAGCTTGTTCAGGCGGGGATAAAGCATTTCGATGTTCCGCTGAATACGAGAAACATAGGAAAAATGAGACAGTCCCTTAAGCTTTTAAAAAAAATAATAAAGGACGAAAAAGTTGATATTGTCCATTCCCATGCCAGGATCCCAGGCTTTGTTACAGGGATTCTGCATCGCTCTATGAACTTTACCTTCGTCACAAGCGCGCACTGGGTATTTAATACAGCTCACGGCCTGAAATACCTCACTAACTGGGGACAAAAGGTAATAGCCGTCAGCGAGGATATAAAGCAGTATTTGATGTACAATTATAATACTCCCGAGAGCAATATTTATGTCACCATAAACGGAATAGACACCGACAAATTCTCACCGAAGATCTCAGGCAGGGACATTATATCGGAATTCGGCCTTGACGAAAGCAGGCCGATAGTTTCGTATGTAAGCCGTATGGACGAGGACAGGGCAATGGTCGCGGAACAACTGATAGATTCTGCTGTTAAGCTGGATTCCAAGGTCAGCGGTATACAGCTGCTTATAGCCGGCGGCGGAAACGTATTTGAGCGGCTCAAATCAAAGGCAGACGCTGTGAACAACAGGCTTGGCAGACAGTGTATAGTTATGACCGGAGCAAGGACAGACATAAATAAGATAGTTGCCGCGGGAGATATATTTGTTGGCGTAAGCCGTGCCGCCTTAGAGGCTATGGCCGCCGAGAAGCCCGTCATAGTGGCCGGAAACGAGGGATATATCGGAATATTTGCCGAAGATAAGCTCAAAACGGCTCAGGAAAACAATTTCTGCTGTCGTGGCTGCGAGATGTCAACCAATGAGCTGCTGATACGTGATGTCACAGCCCTTATTAACGCTTCGGCAGAAGAGAAGAAAAAGCTCGGCGAATATGGACGAAGTGTGATTTTTGAATACTACTCCGTCAGCAAAATGGCTGACGACTGCATACGGGCGTATGATGACGCATACAGGGAGAACTGCGGAGAGAAAATACTCATGTCAGGCTATTATGGATATAATAACAGCGGCGACGAGGCTATACTTACTACGATTTACGACAATATTCAGAAGATGGACAGGAATATCGATATTACTGTTTTGTCAAGGGATCCTGAGGAAACCAAGGCTAAGTACGGCTTTAAGAATGTCGTTTCACGCTTCGACTTTTTCAAGGTGCTGTCGGAGATCAGGAAGTGTGACATTCTTTTAAGCGGCGGCGGCTCGCTCCTTCAGGATACAACAAGCACACGCTCGCTTATGTATTATCTTTTTATAATAAAATGGGCAAAAATAATGCACAAAAAGGTCATGCTTTACGCCAACGGAATAGGCCCGGTCTCAAAGGAAAGAAACCGCAGAATGGTAAAGCGTGTCGTTAATAAGGCCGATATAATAACTCTCAGAGAGCAGGATTCAAAGGACGAGCTTGTTAACATGGGTATAACAAACGGCAGTATGTATGTCACGGCCGATCCGGTTTTCACTATGGAGCCTGTATCGAGGGAGTGCTCTAAGGAGCTGCTAAAATCGGCGGGTATCCCGACTGATAAGGGAATTATAGGCGTATCGGTAAGAAACTGGAAAAACGATAATGATTTTATTAATAAGTTCGCTTTAATATGCGATATTATATATGAGAAATTTGATAAAAATATCGTCTTTATCGTAATGCACAATCCAAATGACAAGAACATAAGCAAACTTGTTATGGATAAAATGAAAAACAGATCATATATTTTGGATAAGAGCTATTCGCCTAAAGAAATAATGGGAATGATAGGTGAAATGGAGCTTATATTAAGCATGAGACTTCATACCCTCATATTCGCCACTAAGCAGAGAGTGCCTATCGTCGGATTTGTATACGACCCGAAGATAGACAACTATCTTAACCTGCTTCATATGCCAAACGGCGGAAATGTCAGCAACATTGATGTTGACAGGACTGTTGAGGAGGTCGAGGAGGTTCTTGGAAACAGAGAGAAATATGTAAATTATCTTAGGGATACGGCAAAAGAGCTTGAGGAAAAGGCAAAACTTAATGAAAAGTACCTTGAGGACCTGTTATAAGCGCTATGCCGGAGGTAAAAACATGAAAACAAAGATTTTAGGAGTGCCTTTTGACACATATACAATGAAAGAGGCGGCGGATCACGCCGTAGAGCTGCTGGGCCTTAACGGACAGCATATCATATGTACACCGAATCCGGAAATAGTCATGGAGGCCCAGCATGACAGTGAATTAATGGGCATACTTAAGGCGGCTGATATGGTCACGCCCGACGGCGTAGGCGTTGTATGGGCGTCGAAATACAGCAAGATAAGAATTACGGAACGTGTCTCAGGCTATGATCTTATTCTGAATATATTTGAACGTATAAAAGATACGGACTATACCGTATATTTCTTCGGCGGAGCGCCGGGAGTGGCTGATAAGGCCGCCGTTATGATGAAAAACAAATATCCCGGCCTTAAAATCGTAGGAGTACACAATGGATATTTTGACGAAAAAGAGGAAAGAAGGATAATAGCCGATATAAAACGTGTTCAGCCATCGCTTCTGCTTGTTGGACTTGGTTCGCCGAAGCAGGAAAAGTGGATATATAGCAATCTCAGGCTTACGGGCGCTAAGGTGGCGATCGGTATAGGCGGAAGCTTTGATGTCATGAGCGGAAATTTAAAGCGAGCGCCGAAAATATTCTGCCGTTTTGGTCTGGAATGGTTCTACAGGCTCATCACTCAGCCTACACGCTTTAAGAGAATGCTCAAGCTGCCGAAATTCGTATTGAAGGTCAGAAAAGAGATGCGCTGACGCCATAGATCTCAAATAGATAATATAAAAACTCCGTTTTGGTTATAATTTACCAAACGGAGTTTTTTAGTTGAGGTGAGATCAATGAATAACAAATTTAAAAATCATGGCTATATAATATCGGGTGTCTTGATAGCGTCGCTTGGTATAAATATATTTTTGGTGCCAAATGAGCTTGTTTCGGGAGGGATAACAGGCATAGGCATAATAATCATGTATTTAAGTGAGACCCGTTTTGGAGTATCATTTCCCATATCACTTACCAATATAATACTGAATGTGCCGCTGTTTGTTCTTGCCTATAAATATTTTGGGGGAAAATATATAAAAAGAAGTATTGCGGCCACTATAATTTTTTCAGCGACGCTCCAGCTTACGTCATATCTTCCCAAGTACACAGGCGATATAATGCTTGCGTCAGTATTCGGAGGCATAATAATGGGAACAGGTATCGGCTTTGTGCTGAATGGCTCGGCAACGACCGGAGGGACAGAGACAGCCGCTCACCTTATCCATTATAAAAGCGACAGACTGTCAGTCTCCAATTATATATTCATTATCGACACAGCGGTCATATTGCTGGGTCTGTTTGTCTTTGGGGCGGAAAAGGCAATGTTTGCCATAGTGTCTGTATTCGCCTCGGCAAAATGTATAGACGCTGTTTCCTCGGGCAGCTCGCTGGACAAGGCGGCATTTATTATATCTGACAAACCTGACGAGATAGCAAAAACAGTGAAAGAAAGTTTAGGCAAAGAAATAACAGCACTAAATTATTATAACGGCAGTGAACTTGTTAAAAATAACTGTTGTTCCTCAATGATTTGTGTATTTTCACAAAAGGAAATACCTCGTCTTAAAGAAATGGTCAAAGCTGTTGACAGTTTCGCATTTATTATTCTTTTTGACATAAAAGATGTTTATGGGGCAGGCTTTAAAAAGCTATAATTGCAAAAAAATAACACTGAAAAATTTTTTTGTGAAAATTTTACTGGGATAAAAGCACTGAATTTGATTCTGAAAATTTATATT
>CAZBNY010000044.1:0-12596 GCA_964493235.1 uncultured Lachnospiraceae bacterium | reverse complement strand
CTTGAAGAACAACTTAGAACCACAGGAGTTACAAAGCTGCTGGTAAAGCTTTCCATTCCGGCAGCGGCGGCACAGCTTGTCAGCGCCCTCTACAATGTTGTAGACAGAATGTACATAAGCCACATACCGGACATCGGCACTGACGCCCTTGCCGGCCTTGGCCTGTGTTTTCCGCTTATCATGTTCAATACCGCCATAAGCCTGCTCATTTCCAGCGGCAGCTCCGCCCTTTCCACTATAAAAATGGGCGAGGGAAAAAATGACGATGCCGAAAAGCTTCTAAACGGCAGCTTTACGCTTCTTATTGTCACAGGGATAATGCTTATGGCATTTTCCTATGCGTTTCTTGGGCCAATGCTTACGTTTTTTGGCGGAAGCGGCAATACCCTTCCCTATGCCGTTGATTACATGAATATATATCTTACCGGCACCATAGCAGGACAGATAAGCCTGGGCATGAATTATTTCATCAATTCACAGGGCTACACACGTACCGGCATGATCTCCGTATTATGCGGCGCGGTGGCTAACATAATACTTGACCCGATACTGATATTCGGCTTTGGTATGGGTATCAGGGGCGCGGCTGTGGCTACTGTTATATCGCAGGTGATCTCCGCCGTATGGGTAATGGTGTTCCTCTGCGGAAAGACCCCTGTTCTCAGAATGTCTAAGGCCGGGCTAAGGCCCGACGCCGCCCTTATGAAAAGGGGCTGCGCCCTCGGCCTGTCAAACTTCATATTTCAGATAAACGAGAGCATTGTCGTGATCGTTCTCAACCGTCTGCTTTTGAAATACAGTCCTATGGGACTTGGCGACATACATATCGCCGCTCTATCCATCGTGGCCACACTTCAGCAGTTTTTCTTCATGCCGCTCAAGGGACTCGTACAGGGTTCACAGCCAATAATCAGCTACAGCATCGGCGCCAAAGACTATCCGAAGATACATCAGACAATAATTTCGGCCCGTATACTTTCTATCATCTGCGCGTCGATACTCTGGTTCGTATATGTATTTTTCCCAAAGCCGCTGGCGGATCTGTTTACGCCTAATCCTCAGCTTGCGGATACGGCGGCCACCGCAATACGTGTGTCCTTTTCCACCGTATTCGTGCTTGGTATGCAGATGATAAATCAGAATTCCTTCATTTCTATGGGAAATGTGAAATACTCGTTTATTTTCGGACTTATGCGAAAGATATTCCTGTTGATACCGTTTGCCCTCATATTGCCGCAGTTTTTCGGAGTTTGGGGCGTTTACGCCGCGGAGGCTGTTTCCAATGTACTGACTACAATAGTCACATACTTTGTTTTCAACGGCTACATGGCGAAGCTTAAGGCTGATTTTTCACAAAAAGCTTAGAAAGCCTGTTTATCGTCAGGCGGTTCCTCACAAAGGGTGACAGATCTAAAAGCTCCCTCTCATATGAGCTGTCAAGTCCTATCTCCTCAAGGGAAATTTTACAGCCGCCTTTTTTGAGCAATTCCGTTATCTCGGTTTCGGAGGGCAGATCCTCAATGATGTCTGACAGCTCATTGAGCTTTGAATGGAGCCTTTTTGTATCGACCTTCAGGAGCGGATTGGGAGTATTCTCCGCCAGTATTTCCTCCGCCAGTCCCTTTTTATCAAACACACTGACAGCCGTGTCCAAAATACCGCTGTCATATTTTTTTACAGTAATTTCGCCCTTTCTTATGCTCTCGGCAAGCCTGTGATATTTTCTGAGACACAGCACAAGTCCAACCGATACCTTCTCCCCGTGCAAGGCGTCTATGTACGGGTTAATTACCTCCATCTCGATAAGATGAGAGATATGGTGCTCCGCTCCCGACGCCGGACGTGAATTGCCCATCATCTGCATGGCAAGACCGGAAAGTATAAGAGCGTACATCAGCTTTTCATAAGCCTCAGACTTGCCCGCTCTTATATCGGCTATCGATTCCGCGACATCATTTACGGCTTTCTCCTCCAGGGCAATTATCCTGCCGCATATATGCTCGCCTGTAATAAGGTTCGCGGCTTTCCAGTCCGCCAGAGCAGTATATTTTCCCATAAGGTCTGAAATACCCGACGCGGTGAGCCTGTATGGAGCCTTTGAAAAAATATCCGTATCGGCAAATACGTATATAGGCGAAACAGCGGGAAATGTCTTTTTCATTCCGTTCCAGGTCATTGCGGCCACAGTTGAGACAAAACCATCAACACTAGCGGCCGTAGGCGCCGACACAAAGGGAATACCTCTCTGACAGGCCGTATATCTGCTCAGATCATGTATCGTCCCGCTGCCGAGAGCTATAATAAGTCCGCAACCGTCCGGAAGCTCCTTTTCGACCGTTTCCACATTTTTGTTATCCGCGTGAAGTCCCTCCGGGTCAAGACAGACTACGGCGCATATTTCCTTTATCTCGGATAAAAATTTCTCAGCGGCGGCCGCTGTGTTTTTGTCGCAGATCACAGTCGGAGAAATATACGCCGACAGCTCTCCCTCCGCAAGCATATACTTTAATCTTTCCGCCGCGCCCTTTTCGATATATATTTCCCTGACAGAGATATTGTGGCTTTTTCCGCATTCACATTTTCCGCTTAAATTTTCTATCCTCATAATCTTATCTTCCTTGTCCGTAGTATGCGTTTTTTCCGTGCTTTCTCAAAAAGTGCTTGTCGATCACATACTGCGGAGCCGTCGGAGCGTCAGGTCTTACCATTCTTGTGATTGCCGCCATTTTGGCCGTTTCCTCAAGCACTACCGCGTGATAAACGGCCTCTGCCGCCGTTTTTCCCCAGGCGAACGGACCGTGATTGGCGCAAAGCACTCCCGGAACATATATCGGATTTTTTCCTTCAAAGGTCTCTTTGATCACAAGTCCTGTATTTTTCTCATAGGCGGTATTTGTTTCCTCCTCGGTAAGCGGCCTTGTGCATGGTACCTCGCCGTAAAAATAATCAGCCTGGGTAGTTCCATATGCCGGAATGGAAAGTCCGGCCTGCGCCCAGCCGACTGCCCAGGTGGAATGTGTATGGACTATTCCTCCCACCTCTTTGAAAGCCTTATAAAGCTCCAGATGAGTTGGTGTATCGGACGAGGGATTAAGCTCTCCCTCAACCCTGTTTCCGTCCAGATCCACAACGACCATATCCTCGGCCCTCATTACACTGTAGTCAACGCCGCTTGGCTTTATCACCACAAGTCCGCTGTCCCTGTCTATCGCGCTGGCATTTCCCCATGTATAGAGTACAAGTCCTCTCTTAACAAGTTCCAGATTGGCCTCTAAAACGCTTTCCTTAAGCTTCTCAAGCATCGGCCTCTCCTCCTTTGCCGGCCGCTTCCTTCTTTATCGCCTTAAGGCGTTTCATAACGTCGTTTCCACCACGTCCGAAATAATCATGCAGTGTTACGAACTCGTTATACAGCTTTTCATATACCCTTGAGCTTTCGGGATCCGGAACATATGTATAGTCCTCAACATGGCCCATTTTCTCGGCGGCCTCATAGATAGAGTCATAGCCGCCCTTCTCCTTTCCGGCAGCAACGGCCGCGAACATAGCCGAGCCGAGAGCCGGTGTCTGATCGGACGCTCCGATAAATATTTCCCTGCCTGTCACGTCGGCGTATATCTGCATCATCATAGGATTTTTCTTAGCTATTCCGCCACAGGCGTAAAGCTCTCTTATCGGGACGCCGCTTTTCTCAAACGTATCTATAATTATTCTCTTTCCATAGGCCGTCGCCTCAATGAGCGCACGGTACATTTCCTCGGGTCTTGTCAACAGCGTCATTCCGAGCATAACTCCTGTCAGGTCTGCATCAACAAGACAAGACCTGTTTCCGTTCCACCAGTCGAGCGCCAAAAGTCCGCTTTCGCCCGGCTTGAGCTTAGACGCCTTTTCCGTAAGATACTGATGTATGTTCATTCCGCTTTCTTCAGCGGCCTTTTTATATTCCTCGGGCACGCAGTTTTTAACGAACCAGTCAAAATGGTCGCCGACGCAGGACTGCCCGGCCTCATACCCAAAATATCCCGGCATAACTCCGTCCTCTACAACTCCGCACATACCGGGAACTATTTTTTCCTCCTCGCCCAGCAGAATATCGCAGGTAGATGTTCCCATTATCATAAGCATCTTTCCGGGACCTGATACTCCGACTGCCGGCAGAGACACATGGGCGTCTACATTAGCCACTGCTACGGCTATACCCTCGTTAAGTCCGATTTTTTCAGCCATTTCCGCCTTAAGCGTTCCGGCCTTCTGTCCGACGGACTTTATCTCGCCCTTGAACTTATCAGTTACGTTTTCCAGCCTGCTGTCGAGGGACTTAAAGAATTCCTTCGACGGATAGCCGTCCCTCTTGTGCCATATCGATTTATAACCGGCCGTACAGCTGTTTCTCACCCAGTTGCCCGTCATTGACATGATGACCCAGTCGGCGGCCTCCATAAAGGCATATGTATCATTATATATCTCCGGTGCCTCGTCAAGTATCTGCATGACCTTCGGCAGCATCCACTCGGACGAGATTTTTCCGCCGTAGCGTTTGAGAAAGTCCTCGCCCCTTTCCTCGGCCTTGGCGTTTAGCCTGTTCGCCTGAGCTTGGGCCGCGTGGTGCTTCCAAAGCTTTACCCAGCTATGCGGTTCGCTCTCATATCCGGCCTTAAGGCAGAGCGGCGTTCCGTTCTCGTCCAGCGGCATCATTGTGCAGGCCGTAAAGTCAATGGCTATCCCTATTACGTCGTCCTTAGATATTCCGGTCTTTTTGAGTACGGCGGGGACCGTTTCCTCAAGGACCTCTATATAGTCAGCGGGGTGCTGCAAAGCCCAGTCTATGCCAAGCTTTGTTCCGTCCGGCAGGGTCTTGTCCATTACTGCGTGTGTATATTCCTTAATGGCTGACGCGATCACTTCACCGTTTTCCGTATCAACAAGTACACTTCTGCCGGAAAGCGTTCCGAAGTCAACGCCTATAGTATAATGCTTCATATGTGATCCCCCTTATTTGTACGCTATAGAATTCCAGCGAAGCTCATTTTTAAGATCATGAAGCGTTGTTTCATTATTAATGCGGACCGTCTCAATACCCATCTCGTCGGCCCAGTCCTCAAGCTGCTCTGCCGTAAGATCGTAAGTAAACGCCGTATGATGAGCGCCGCCGGCAAGTATCCATGCCTCGGCCCCTGTAATAAGGTTCGGCTCGGGTCTCCAGAAAGCGCTTGCCACGGGAAGCTTTGGCATCGGCTTTTCAAGGGGCAGACAATCAACGTCATTTATGATAAGTCTGAACCGTGTGCCAAGGTCAACAAGTGAAGCGGCAATACCGTGTCCCTCTTTTGCAGTGAATACAAGTCTTGCCGGATCCTCCCTGTTGCCCATAGAAAGCGGGCAAACCTTGATAGCCGGCTTTGCCGATGCTATTGAAGGGCATACCTCAAGCATATGAGCCTGCAATATACCGTCCTTTCCCGGAACAAAGCTGTAGGTGTAGTCCTCCATGAAAGAAGTGCCCATAGCTCCATCTTTTCCCGCAGTCATCAGCTTCATAAGGCGTACCATAGCCGCTGTTTTCCAGTCTCCCTCAGCTCCGAAGCCGTAGCCTTTCTCCATGAGTCTCTGAATAGCAAGACCAGGAAGCTGTTTAAGTCCCGCCAGCATTCCGAAATGCGTTACTATGGCGTGATAATCAAGCTCTGTCATAAAACGCTCAAAGCCAAGCTCTATTTTTGCCTGCTCCTTGACATGACGCCTGAATTCGGCCTCATCTCGTCCCTCAAGAAGAATGTCATAGTCTTTGTAATACTGCTCAGTAAGCTCCTCAGCTTCGGAGTCCTTTACCTGATAAACATACTCGGCGATGTCCGTCACATTGTAGGCGTCTATCTGCCAGCCGAATTTAAGCTGCGCCTCGACCTTATCTCCTTCCGTTACGGCTACATCACGCATATTGTCGGCTACCCTTAAGACTCTGATATGACTGCTTTCGATAACGCCTACGGCCGTTCTCATCCATTCCCCGATACGTTTCTGCGTGTTCATATCCGACCAGTATCCGGCTACGACCTTTCTGTTTTTGCCCATTCTTGTTACCATATGTCCGAATTCTCTGTCACCGTGAGCCGACTGGTTTGTGTTCATATAGTCCATATCGATGGTGTCATAGGGTATGTCCCGATAAAACTGTGTATGCAGATGCAGCAAAGGCTTGCGAAGCTCTTTAAGACCAAGTATCCAGCTCTTAGCCGGTGAGAAGGTATGCATCCACGTTATTACTCCGGCACAGGTATCGTCCATGTTGGCATCATTCATCGTTTTTCTTATACTTGCCGAGTCTATAAGCGTTGGCTTCAGAATTATTTCATAGGGCAGAAGGCCGCTGCTGTTGAGATTATCGACCATCACCGCCGAATGCTCGGCGACCTCTCTTAAGCATTCGTCCCCGTAAAGGTCCTGTGAGCCAGGTGTAAACCAAAATTTATATTCCTTATTTAATATCATTTTTATAACCTCCCGAATTGTTTTATGTATTAAATCCTGCCGGTTGTTTTTCTTATAACAAGCTCCGTTTTAAGTATTTCGGTCTTAGGCGTGCCTCCCGACATCAGATCGAGAAGCATCTCGGCAGCCCGTCTGCCCATTTCCTCCTTAGGATGATTAACAGTAGTTATCCCTGTCTCCTCCGAGATCGATGAATTGTCAAAGCCCGTCACCGAAATATTTTCCGGCACTGAAAGTCCCATACCGTTTATCTCTCTTATAACCGTTGTGGCTATCTGGTCGTTATAACACATGACAGCGGTTATTTTGCCTGCCTCCAACAGCTTTCTGATCTCTGTCTGCGGTTTTATCTTCCTGTCCTCAGTGTGATACCAGATGACAAGCTCAGTATCATATTGTATTCCGCTCTCGGCCAACGCTTTGGCAAAGCCTTTATGCCTTTCGGCTCCCTGCGAGTCGTCGGCCTTGAATATTCCAGCTATCCTTTTATGCCCTAATCCCACCAAATGCTTAGTTAAAATATAAGCTCCATACTCGTCGTCCATAAGCACATGGCCCTTGCTTTCCATCTGCGGATAATGGCCATGTATGAATACATACGGTATGCCGGCCTCGTCAAGCCTGTCGTAAAGCTCCATATTGCGGCAGAATATCTGGCTCTTGCTCGGCTCTATAATAAGTCCGTCAATTCCAATGTCCAGTATGTCCTCAAGGCAGGCTCTTTCAATACTTATGCTGTTTTTAGTATTCTTAAGTATAATGTTATAGCCGTTTTTGGTCATCACATCATATACGCCGTTGATAACGCTTGGGAATATATAATCCGATATGTATGTAATTATTACAGCTACGGTGTTAGTTTTGACTTTAGTCTTATCCCTGATCGAGCAGAATGTGCCCCGCCCGTGCTCGGCTCTGACAAAGCCCTCTATTTCCAATATGGAAAGCGCCTTCCTTACCGTTTGTCTGCTCATTGAATGTATTTCCGAAAGAGTATTTTCGGAAGGTAGCTTATCTCCGTCTTTTATTCTGCCTTCTTTTATGTCATTTTTTATTGAATCGACCAGAGTCCCATATTTTGACTTGTTATTTTTATTCAAAACCTCACCTTCCTTACCCTTATTTTTAATATAATTATATAACTTGTCTATATGTATAGACAAGTTTTTTTTAAATAAAAAAGACGTTTGAGACAAATTTATATATCTGTACTCAAACGCCAATATTTTAAACTGTTTTATACCTTTCTTTAACTATCTTACTCTTCTTATACAATACTCTTTCATAAATGAGATAATTTCATCATCAATGCCTGTCTCATAAAATTTAATCAGCAGCTCTTTAAACTCTTCAAGCCTTTCAATAGGTATCTGAAAAATACCAATGTTGTTTTGTATTAAAACCTTATTGGCAATGAGCTGAGCTACACGTTTGTTGCCGTCTATGAACATCTGAGTTCTGGCAACATAACAAAAATACTTAAGCGCTTTTAATTCTATATCATCTATTTGTTCAATGCTCTCAAGCATATCTATAACAATTCCTACATGGGGTATATCAGGCTCCCACGCCGTACCGCCGATCTGTACTTGTATCGTTCTTATTTCTCCGGCATAATTAAAAAGCAATTCCCCCACAATTTTATTATATTCTCTTAACAAAGCAAAACAATTACTGTAATCAAGATTATCCAGCAAAAATTGCCACGCTCTTTTCATATTGATAACAAACAAGACCTCTTCGGCTTTTGTATTGGTAGGCGCATTAGCAAGTATCGCTTCGGTTTTAGGAAATGTTGTTCCCAGCCCTTCCAAATTTGCGCTTTTCCATATGCTGTCAACCAAAAGTCTCTTTGCCATTTCTATGGCCGTATCACGCACAATTATCACCTCTTATAATATTTAACAACAAATATAATTGATTGTCAATCGGCCTA
This sequence comes from uncultured Lachnospiraceae bacterium, assembly GCA_964493235.1. GTDB lineage: Bacteria > Bacillota > Clostridia > Lachnospirales > Anaerotignaceae > Metalachnospira. The sequence continues at coordinate 4,171 of CAZBNY010000044.1, read as the reverse complement.
TATTCCAATAAATATATTTCTAAAATACATTTTCAATACATTTAAAAAGAAAAATATCGAAAGTCTTGCCTATAAGTCCAAACAGCGCTTTTAATATTCAAAAAAGGCGTTTGAGACAAATTTATATATCTGTACCCAAACGACCTTTGTTTTTACTGTTCAAACTTTGCCGCGGCCTTCTCATAGCCCGGTGTGGGAACACCGAATTTTTTACCAAGGCGTACAACATCAAATATAAGCGTATCTATCTCCGACGATTTTCCCGCCTCAAGATCTCTCTGCAAGGAAGTCTTTATATCGCTTCCAAAAGAGTCAATGCTTTGAATATCCTCCTCGAACAAGGTCGGGCTCATGTTGACTCCCATCGCTCCGCCTATTGATATTATTTCCCTGACAAGCGATTTATAGAACTCCCTTATCTCACCATCTTTGTGTATGGCTCCCGCACTTATGTCATAATAGGCTCCAGTCGCCGCAAAAGCCGATATAAACGAGAATTTCTTAAAAGAGTCTCTCAATATATCATCTGATATACCTGATGTTATCCCTGCCGCTCTCAGATCAGCCTCGACCCGCTCCATAAGTCCGGATTTAACATTCTCTCCATAGGGATCTCCAAAAAATACTTTAAATACGTTTCCGACCTGTACGACCTGACCCGGCGCACTGATAAAGGCGCTTATGTATATACAGCCCTCGAGGAATTTAACATCAGGGACGCTATTTTTAAGTTTCGCTCCGGTCTTAAACATATTAAGCACGGGAATTACGATAGTATCGGCGTGTGAAGCTCTTTTGATTATCGGTACAATATCATCAAGGGAATAGCTCTTTACACAGACGAAAATAACATCATATTTTCCAGAGATATTATCCCCCTCAAAGGCCTTTATATCTTTAAGCTCTATCTTGCCTTTGATTCCCGAATCCAATACAAGTCCGTTTTTATTCATCGCCTCCAAATGGGCACCTCTGGCAACAAATGAAACGTCCCTTCCGTCTGAGGCCAAAAAAGCCCCGATAGATGCGCCCGTTCCGCCTGCCCCGATGATTAAATATTTCATGCTTTCGCCTCCTTATAAAACAAGCTGTCCCTAGAACCTAAGAACAGCCGATAGATCATAAATATCAAATTACTTTTTTCGTCTGAGAAAACTGGGGATCTCGATATCAAGGTCGACCTTTTCACCGTCGTTATCAATATATGAAACGACATCAGGCTGGCTTGCCACCTTTTCCTCTGTCTCAGCAGGCTTTTCATCAACGGGTTTAGCTTCTGCCTTAGGCTCCGCCTTCTTAGCGGCGGCTCCGTTTACTGAATCGTCAGCTTCAAGGCCTGTCGCGATAACAGTAACGATGACCTTATCATCAAGCTCCTCATTGAGAGTTGTACCAAATATAATCTCAGCATCAGGATCAATAGACTCTGAAATAAGGCTCGCGGCCTCTCCCGCCTCAAGAAGTCCGAGATTAGCGTCGCCGCAGATATTGATAAGCACATATTTAGCGCCGGCAATAGTTGTCTCAAGCAGAGGACTGGAGATAGCAGCTTTAGCGGCCATCTCGGCCTTATTCTCACCGGTTCCGATACCGATACCCATATGAGCTATACCCTTATCGGACATGATAGTTCTTACGTCAGCAAAGTCAAGGTTGATAATTCCGGGACTTGAAATAAGGTCAGTGATGCCTGATACGCCCTGTCTTAATATTTCATCAGCCTTTCTGAAGGCCTCGATCATAGTTGTCTTTTTGTCAATAACGCTTAAAAGCTTCTGATTAGGTATGATCACAAGTGTGTCAACGTTCTTTTTAAGTTCAACAATGCCCTTTTCGGCATTTGACATTCTCTTTTTGCCCTCGAAGAAAAAAGGCTTTGTAACAACGCCTACTGTAAGCTTGCCCATTTCTTTAGCGATACCGGCAACCTTGGGAGCTGCGCCTGTACCTGTTCCGCCGCCCATGCCGGCCGTAACAAATACCATATCAGCATCTTTAAACGCGTTTGAGATCTCCTCTCTGGTCTCGTCTACGCTCTTTTCTCCAATCTCGGGGTTTCCACCGGCGCCAAGACCTCTTGTGAGCTTCTCGCCTATCTGGATCTTAGTCTGTGCCAATGATCTGTCAAGCTGCTGTTTATCCGTATTAATGGAGATAAAATCAACTCCGGTCATGTTATCCGCAATCATTCTGTCAACAGCGTTGTTTCCGCCGCCACCTACACCTACTACTTTTATCTGCGCAACATTAGTGTTATTCATATCAAATTCTATTCCGGCCATTGTAATCCTCCTAAACTTTTTCCCGTATATGTAAAGAATTTTATTTTTATAAAACAGTAATTCAATAAAAACATATTTCGGCGCAAAGCGCAGGCCTATGTTTAATTACTCATATTATATTGTATAATGTTTTTACCCAATATTCAATAAAAAATTTATTTTTTAAAGAAAAATTTAAAAAAATCTGAACGCATATCCCACAATTAATATACACTTAAGTTGAATATTTGAATATTATCGTCTTATCCAGATCCCTTAGATCCAAAGTTCCTCTGTCGCCCTCCGTAATTTCGCCTACCGCCTCGGACATGGTCTTTATTTTTTCCTCCATTCTTGATGTATCTCCAAGCAGTACCTTAATATTGTCGATGTAAGCGTAAATATTCTCGTCATCAGCCACATTTATTTTGACGTTCTTATCAAGCATCTCATATTTGGACATCGCCCTTGATATAATGAGCGCCGCTTCAAACGCGTCCTTGTTCTCCACGGGTATTATTTCCCCCTGTGTAAACGCCTCAAACTTAAGTCCCTCTATAATAGGAAGATCCTCGTCTGTTTCCGTCTTTATATCGATCACGCGACCTTCTTTGTCCAGATATAGATAACTTCCCAGATACGGTATATAGCCGTAAATTTTATTTTCATTTACAGCAATCAACATAGTATCCGGCATTTTAAAGGAAATATCAGCAGACGATATGTACTTATTGCTCTCAAGTATCTTTTCCGCCTTTCTCTTATTAAAAAAAATTCCGTTATCCCCTGTATTAAGACCTATTATAGAGCATATCTCATCTGATGTAAAATAGCTCATTTCATTTATTTCGATCGTATTCACCGCAAACACAGGTGAGGCAAGAAGTATCGCTATTACCGCGGCAGCAGCGGCGACGGTCATAAGTGCTCTCTTTGCCATACTTCCTTTGTTTTTTCCCGCTTTTCTCTTTTTGGACGCAGTTTTCCTTTTCTCTTTAGGCTGTTCTGCCCATTCATGATCGTCGGACTCTGAATACTCCGCGTCATCATCGTCATATTCCTCATCATCTTCTGATCCCGTATATCCATCAGCCGCCGGCTTTTTATCAAACTCAAAGCTTATCTCAAGCTCCCGCTCCTCATACTCATCATAGTCATAGCTAGCGTTTTTTATATATTCATCGCCATCTATATCATGGGCAGAGCCGTTTCCCTTCTTTTCTTCATCCTCATCAAATGAGAACCGTATTTCCTTCATTGAACATCACCTGATTTCCCGGTTTTACGGCTTGCTTAATTATATAGTATAATCTCAAAATGCCATGCCTGTCAATAAAATAAGTTTTGAACAGAACCCAACGTTAATTACAAAACAAACCGTCAATAACATCTATCGTTGGAAACAACGCTATGACAGCACCATTGAATCTCTCAGAGAACGCTCCAGAAGGCCTCATCATCACCCTAACCAGCATACTGAGGCTGAAATAAAGCTCATCAACGATATGCGCCGCAGAAATCCTAACGCCGGTCTCGTCGTTTTCCGGGTTAAACTCCGTCAGAGAGGATATACTCGCTCCATTACCGTCTCTATCGTTTCTTGCGCAAACGGGGACTAATGGCCGTAAAACCGCCTAATCCCATGTATATCCCTAAGCCTTATGAACAGATGAAGTATCCCGGTCAGCGTATCCAAATCTACGTCAAATTCGTTCCCTCTGTCTGCCTAGTTAATGAGGCTAAAGGGAAAACGCTTCTATCAGTATACAGCTATCGATGAATTCTCCCGTTGGCGCTTTGTAAAAGCCTTTGAAGAGCATAGCACTTACTCTTCCGCCATGTTTCTTGAGCATCTGATTAAAGCTTTTCCCTGCCCGATTGAGTGTGCGCAAAAAAATAACGGCAATGAG
>CAZBNY010000043.1:0-12781 GCA_964493235.1 uncultured Lachnospiraceae bacterium | reverse complement strand
CAGGAAGGGAATGGAGAGAATGAAGGAGCACCCCGACAGATGGGAGGTGCCTTATCTCCATATCGACCCTGTAGACGTGGGCAGGACCTACGACCCTATAGTACGTATCAACAGCCAGTCCGGAAAAGGCGGAGTAGCGTTCATTCTGGAGCAGAACTTTGGACTTTATCTGCCTAAGGCGTTCCAGCAGGATTTCAGTATAGTAGTAACTAAGCTTTCGGACGTAAGCCACAGCGATCTGGAACCGCAGACTATCTTTGACGAGTTCGAGAAGGAATATATCAACATCGTTGAGCCTGTGAAACTCATAAGCTATAAGGAGGCCGCCACGGGCGACGAGGACGAGGTAGCGGTCGAGTCAAGAATAACCGACAATGGCGCGGAAAAGATAATAGCCGGAAAAGGAAACGGTATCATCGACGCCTTCTGCCATTCGGCTTGTAAATATACGGGAAAAGAGTTTGAGGTCGTTAACTACAGCGAGCATTCAATGGAATACGGTACAAAATCAAGAGCCATATCATACGTGCAGATAAGAACGTCCGACGGCAGGGATTTCTTCGGAGCCGGAACAAGCAGCAACATAGCTAAATCCTCGCTCAGGGCAGTCGTAAGCGCTATTAATAAAATGTTGGCAGAATAAGGAGGAAATAAAAATGGGAATGACAATGACACAAAAAATATTAGCGGCACACGCCGGACTGGACAGCGTAAGGGCAGGACAGCTCATAGAGGCCGACCTTGACATAGTAATGGGCAACGACATAACTACAGCCGTCGCCATAAAGGAATTTGAGAAAACAGGCGCGAAAAGCGTATTTGATAAAGAGAAGGTAGTTATCGTACTCGACCACTTCACTCCCAATAAGGACATTAAGGCGGCCGAGCAGTGCAAGTGTTCAAGGATATTCGCCAACAACATGGAAATCAAAAACTTCTATGACGTAGGACAGATGGGCATTGAGCACGCTCTCCTGCCCGAAAAAGGCATTGTTTCCTGCGGACAGGTAATTATCGGCGCTGACAGCCACACCTGTACATACGGCGCTCTCGGAGCCTTCTCGACAGGCGTGGGCAGCACTGACATGGCGATCGGAATGGCTACCGGCAAGGCCTGGTTCAAGGTTCCCGCCGCCATAAAGTTCGTCCTTACGGGAAAACCGGCTAAATGGATAAGCGGAAAGGACGTTATACTTCATATTATCGGAAAGATCGGCGTTGACGGAGCGCTGTACAGATCAATGGAGTTTGTGGGCGACGGCATTCAGTACCTTTCAATGGACGACAGATTCACAATGGCGAACATGGCTATTGAGGCCGGAGCGAAGAACGGTATTTTCCCGGCCGACGAAAAGGCCGTGGCCTACGCTAAAGAGCATGGCGCGAAGGAGCCTGTCGTATACACTGCCGACGATGACGCCGAGTATGACGAGACGATAACCATCAACCTCAGCACGCTCAGACCGACTATATCATATCCTCACCTTCCCGAAAACACAAAGACCGTTGACGAGGCCGAAAAAGATAGGGTAAAGATAGACCAGGTAGTCATCGGCTCATGCACGAACGGACGTCTTGACGACATGAGGATAGCCGCTGATATTCTCAGGGGAAAACAGGTGGACAGATCGGTAAGGACTATCGTTATTCCCGCCACACAGCAGATATATCTTGACTGTATCAAGCTTGGCTACGCCGAGGACATCATCAACGCCGGAGCTGTTTTAAGCACGCCTACCTGCGGCCCCTGTCTTGGCGGACATATGGGTATACTTGCCTCGGGCGAAAGATGCGTTTCGACGACTAACAGAAACTTTGTAGGAAGAATGGGAGCTACTGACTCGGAGGTATATCTGGCAAGTCCGGCTGTCGCCGCTGCTTCGGCTCTGACAGGCTACATCACTGATCCTGAAAATATCTGATAAAATGGAGGACATGAACTATGAACGCTAACGGAAAAGTTTTTAAATACGGAGAAAACGTGGATACAGACGTAATTATACCGGCAAGATACTTAAACGTATCGGACGGCAACGAGCTTGCAAAATATTGCATGATTGACATTGATAAGGATTTCGTTAATAATGTAAAGAAGGGCGATATCATTGTCGCGGGAAAGAACTTCGGCTGCGGCTCATCGAGAGAGCACGCCCCTCTCGCTATCAAATGCGCCGGAATAAGCTGTGTTATCGCGCCATCATTCGCTAGGATATTCTACAGGAACTCGATAAATATTGGCCTTCCCATCATGGAATGCACGGAGGCGGCCGAGGAGATAAACGCCGGTGACGAGGTCAAGGTAGATTTCTCAACGGGCGAGATCACTGACAAGACAACGGGAAAGACCTATAAGGCGGAGCCGTTCCCCGAGTTTATGCAGAAAATAATCGCTTCAGGCGGACTTGTAAAATACACATCAGCTAACATAAATAAGTAAACGGAGGGATATAAATGGGCACATATAATATAGCCGTGATAAAGGGCGACGGAATAGGCCCCGACATAGTTGAGCAGGCGGAAAAGGTAATAGCCAGGATCGGTGAGAAATTCGGACACACCTTCAATATGACAGAGCTTCTCGCGGGAGGGACGGCAATCGACGCAGTGGGCGAAGCTCTCCCTCAGAAAACAATTGATGTATGCAAAAAGAGCGACGCTGTGCTTCTGGGAGCCGTAGGCGGCCCCAAATGGGACGGCCTTGCCGGAAACAAAAGACCGGAGAGCGCACTCCTCGGCATAAGAAAGCAGCTCGGCCTTTACGCCAATCTGAGACCGGCCATCATGCACAAGGCGCTCAGCAATTCCAGTCCCATCAAGCAGGAGATAATAGGCGACAACCTCGATATCCTTGTTGTGAGGGAGCTGACAGGCGGAATATACTTCGGCGAGAGAGGATACAGAGAGGGACCCTACGGAGAGGAAGCATATGACGTAGAGAGATACAGTCCCGTTGAGATAGACAGGATAGCGAGAATAGCCTTTGACGCGGCTATGAAAAGAAACAAGAGGGTGACAAGCGTAGACAAGGCCAACGTGCTTGAAAGCTCAAGACTTTGGAGAAAGAGAATAATCGAGGTCGCCAAGGAATATCCCGAGGTGGAGCTTGACCATATGTATGTGGACAACGCCGCCATGCAGCTTGTGAGAAATCCCAAGCACTTCGACGTGATCGTTACCTCAAATATGTTCGGGGACATTCTTTCCGACGAGGCCAGCCAGATAACCGGCTCAATCGGTATGCTCCCTTCGGCAAGCCTCGGAGAGGGCGCCTTCGGAATGTATGAGCCTATCCACGGCTCGGCTCCCGACATTGCGGGAATGAATATCGCCAATCCGCTGGCTACTATTCTGTCCGTTTCGATGATGTTCAAATATTCCTTCGGACTTGAGGAGGAGGCAAAGACCGTTGAGGACGCTGTAACAAGGGTGCTCGACAAGGGCATAAGGACAGGCGATATTGCCGACGAGGGTACAAGCGGCATCGGTACCAAGGAAATGGGAGAAGCCGTTATTGCGGAGATCTAAAAGAGGTGAGCGGGCCGGGCGCATTATGCGCCCGGCTGTTTTGATGAAAAGCCGTATATCGGCTTTTTTATGTACAATAAAGTTTTAAGCTTTTCAAAATCAAAACTTAGTGTTATATTTTTAGTGTGATTTTGCGGGAAAGGGGACTAAAAATGATAGGACTTGGAGCGATTATAAATACATTGGCTGTTATCGCTGGAAGTGCTATAGGAATGTTTCTGAAAAAGGGACTAAGGGAAAATATACAGAAGGCACTGATGAGCGGCTGCGGAGTGGCGACCATATTTATCGGGATAGCTGGTACTCTTCAGGGAATGATAACGGTAAGCGACGGGGCGATAGAGACCGGCGGAAGTATGCTTTTGATATTCTCGCTGACGCTGGGCAGCCTGCTGGGAGAGTTGATAAATGTGGAAAAGCGTATGGACTCCCTCGGCAATCGGCTCAAAAGGCTGTTTCACGCCGAAAAGGACAGCCGCTTTGTGGACGGCTTTGTAAATACGTCCCTTGTCATATGCGTGGGCGCTATGGCGATAGTCGGCTCCATACAGGACGGACTTAACGGCGACGCCTCGATGCTGACGGCCAAGGCAATACTGGACTTTGTGCTGTGCGTAGTGTTCGCGTCCACATACGGCTTAGGCGTAATGTGCTCAGCCATACCGATACTGGTATATGAGGGTGCGATGACTGTGGCGGCGCACTTCGCCGGCAATTTCATCAGCGAGGCGCTTATCGGCTATCTGTCATATGTCGGCTCGGCGCTGATCTTCTGCGTAGGGGCTAACGTGGCGTTTGGAAATAAATTTAAGGTAGGAAATATGCTGCCGTCGCTTCTTATTCCCGTGATTTACGTCATATTATTCTGACTTTGATTGACAATCGAAATTTTGTTTAATATAATCATAAAAAATATTATATGAAGGGTGGCAGACGATGAAGGACATTACATATATCGGTACAAGGGATAAAAATATAAGAATGAAGGCTTCCGAGGCTATTTTGAAGGGAATATGCCCGGACGGCGGACTTTTCATACCGGAGGAAATGCCTGTCATGGAGAAAAGCGTTGACGAGCTTTCCAAAATGGATTACAGGGGACTGGCCTATGAGGTGATGCGACTGTTCTTTACGGATTTTACGGAGGACGAGCTTCGCTACTGTGTCAATAACGCCTATGACAGCAAGTTCGATACCGAGGAGATAGCTCCCGTCGTTGAGAAGGACGGAGTTTATTTTCTTGAGCTTTTTCACGGAAAAACCATAGCGTTCAAGGACATGGCACTTTCCATACTGCCATACCTTATGAAGACATCGGCTAAGAAGAACGACATTCATAAGGAGATAGTCATACTCACGGCTACATCCGGCGACACCGGCAAGGCGGCCCTTGAGGGCTTCGCCGATGTTGAGGGAACAAGAATAATCGTGTTCTATCCCGACGGAGGGGTAAGTCCCGTACAGAAACAGCAGATGGTGACTCAAAGGGGCAAAAACGTATGTGTAGCGGCTATTACCGGCAACTTTGACGACGCCCAGAGCGCTGTAAAGTCCATATTCACGGACGCTGAAATGATAAAGGAGCTTGACGAAAAAGGCTTTATGTTCTCATCGGCCAACTCGATCAACATCGGCAGACTTATCCCGCAGGTGGCCTACTACTGGTACGCCTACTGCCGTCTTGTGAAAAACGGCAAAATAAAGGCCGGAGATAAAATCAACTTTACTGTCCCCACAGGTAATTTTGGAAACATTCTCGCCGGATATTTCGCCAAGAAAATGGGACTTCCGGTCAATAAATTTATCTGCGCCTCCAACAGCAATAAGGTGCTTTACGATTTCTTCCGCACCGGAACCTACGATAAGAACCGTGATTTCCTGCTTACGGTTAGTCCTTCAATGGATATACTTATTTCCAGCAACCTGGAGAGACTTGTGTGTATGCTGACCTCCCAGGAGGAAACGGCCGAGCTTATGAAGTCCCTTTCCGAAAACGGAAAATACAGCATGACAGCCAGAGCTGACGACATTATAGGCGAATATGCCGACGAGGAGGAGACCTTCGAGGCCATCAGAATAATGTACGCAAACGCGGGATATGTGCTTGACACCCACACCGCCGTGGCCTATGCTGCCTATGACAAATACGTAAGGGAGAGCGGTGACAAAACGCCGACGGTCATCGTTTCGACAGCCAGTCCCTATAAGTTCGCCAAGGACGTATGCACGGCCATCGACGAAAGGTACAGGGACCAGGACGCCTTTAAGCTCATGGACGAGCTTGAGAAAATAAGCGGGGTCGTCATTCCTTCTCCCGTAAAGGACATCGAGAAAAGGGAAGTGCTTCATAATAACCTTTGCGAGAGGGAGAAGATCAAAGATTTTGTAAGGGAACAGCTTAAATAAGAGACAGGAAAGCGTTTTATGGAGTTTTGTATTGTATAAATAGCGGTACAAAACTCTATTGTAACTATAAAGTAATGAGGCGTTATAGAGCCGGTTGATTTGGGAATAAAAATTCATGGATCGAGACGAATTTTAGAACCGGTGAAAAAATTTTATAATTTTTGTGGATTGTACATTTTGTATAAATTTTAGAACTTTAAGTCGAGAAATAAATTGGTAGAATAACCAGAATGACTAAAGATAAAAAAAGAATGATGAAAATCATTTCATTTTTGCGGAACCGGACGTTAAAATAATTCATCAAAAAAATTACTTGAACCAAGCTTTCAAAGTGAGTAAAACGCGGAATTCGCATAAAAATTTTTGATTTTTTGAACAGATTTTCTTACAAAATATTTTGAGAAAAATTAAAAAAACAGCTTGACTCTATTGTACCTACATAGAATAGAATAAGTACTGTAATAAATATAAAATTGTTCCTGAGGCGAACCTATATGGACGCTTCATAATGGAACTTAAAAAAATAATACAATTAAGTTTTAAAGGGAGGAATTTTAAAATGAAACCTGAAACCGAAATTCTCTACACAAGAAAGTTTAAAGACGGAGCTTGCAACTTATTAAAGCCTGAAGCTTTCCCTCTTTACACAGCAACAGCTTTCACGGCAAACACACTTGCTGAGATCAAAGAAGCTTACGCTCAGGGTTACACATACATCAGAACAAACAACCCTAACCGTGACGTACTTGCTTCTCAGGTAACAGCTCTTGAGGCTCCCGGACTTGACAGAGACACACTTATCTTCTCATCAGGTATGGCTTCTATCTCAACAACAGTTGGATCACTCCTTCAGGCTGGTGACCATGTTATCTGCAACAGAAACATCTACGGCGAGACATTCGATGTATTTGGAAAAATGTTCTCAAGATTCGGCATCGAGTCAACACTTGTAAACATGGACGACATCGAAAACATCAAGGCAGCTATCAAACCCAACACAAAACTTATCTATGCTGAGGTTTGCGCTAACCCTACAATGAACCTTATCGATATCCCCGAGGTTGCTAAGCTTGCTCATGACAACGGAGCACTCCTTATGATGGACAACACATTCACAACAGCAGTTTCCATCAAACCTCTTACACTCGGCGCTGACATCGTTATCTCATCTGTTACAAAGTTCATGAACGGTCACTCAGACGTAGTTCTTGGCTGCATGACATCAACACACGAGGTTATCGAGACAGTACGTCCTATGCGTATGCTCTTTGGTACACCCGCTGACCCGTTCCCTTGCTGGCAGGCAGCTCGTGGATTCGAGACACTTTTCCTTCGTGTTGAGAAACAGCTTTACAATGCTGCTAAACTTGCTGCATTCTTCGAGGCTGATCCTCACGTAATCAAGGTTAACCATCCTTCACTTGACAGCTTCCCTCAGAGAGAGCTTGCTAAGAAGCTCTGGCCCGCAGGCGATGAGCATATGACAGGTATGATGAGCATCATCCTCAACACAGAGGACGAGGACAAGATCAACGAATTCATGGCTAAGCTTCAGTTTGTTCACTACGCTACAACACTTGGCGGACTTAGAACAACTCTTAACCATCCTTGCACATCTTCACACAGCCATATGCCTGATGCTGACAGAAGAAAGATGGGTATCACACCCGGTATGTTCCGTGTATCAGTTGGTATCGAGGATACAGAGGACCTTATCAACGACTTCAAACAGGCTTTCGCTGCTTTAGACTAATCTTTGGCTTAGAGAGATTTTCAGAGGACGGATTTATCCGTCCTCTTTTATTGTAGCGGAAGAATAGCGCCGGAGAACGGCAGTCTCATAATAGATCTGAAAAAAAGAGCAGACAAGGGCAGGAAAACGAGGAGCTACGCTTTTCGCAAAAAAACGGGTTCCGACAATTATCGTGGAACCCGCTGTTTATATATGCTATACCCGTCAAAAGCTTTTGACGAAGACCTTATTGAAACAATTTTGGGGTACCGTATTTCGGTACCCCAAAATTGTTTTAAAGCTCTACTTTTCCGAGATATTTTTCCATATCAACGCCGTATTCGTCGCAGATGGTCTTCATCTCTCTTACTGTGTTCTCATTTACAGGAACGCCGTCTCTGAGTATTCTGTCAACGGCCTCCATTTCCTTTTCGCCGTGGGTATAGATTCTTGACTGTCCCTCCGCCTTGGGAGATTCACGAAGCTCCTGAAGAAATGCCGAGAAATGCTTTTTGATCTCCTCGGGATCACCGAAAAGGTTCGGGTTGATAGCCGCGAAACCGTGGCAGGTTCCGCCTGTGGAGCCGATATTCGTATGGTTTGACGTAAGGCCGAGCGAAAGGATAGATGAGAAGATCTCCGCAACCATGCCGTAGCCATAACCCTTATGTCCGCCAAGCTGTTCCGTAACTCCGCCAAGGGGAACGATTCCGCCGCCCTTCTTCTGCTCGATGCTGGCAAGAATGTCGGCAGCGTCAGTGCCTACTTTTCCTTCGGAATTAACTGTCCAGCCTTCGGGAAGGGGAGCGCCCTTCTTGTTGTAAACCTCTACTTTTCCTCTCGTAACGACCGTCGTTGAGGCGTCAAAGAAGAAATCACAGGGTTCAGCGGGTACGGCAAAGGCAAGAGGGTTAGAGCCGATCATGGCGAGTCTGCCGAAGGTGGGAACCATTATTGCCTCACTGTTTGTCGTGGCAAAGCCCATGAGACCCTCTTTGCAGGCCATTTTGGCGTAGTAGCCGGCGATGCCGAAGTGGTTGGAATTCCTGACAGTAACTATACCGAAGCCGCTTTTTTTAGCTTTCTCTATGGCAAGAGTCATGGCGTAGTGACCAAGAAGCTGGCCCGTGCCGTTGTGTCCGTCGATGACCGCGCTGAGCGGTGTCTCGTAGACGATCTCCTTTTGAGCGCCCATGATAAGCCTGCCGTTTTTGATGCTCTTGTAGTAGCGCACCATTCTCTGCATACCGTGGGACTCGATACCGTAAAGGTCACTTGTGAGAAGGACGTCGGTGATTATAGCCGCCTCGTCCTTTGTGTAGCCCATTTTCTCAAAGACTTCCTGAGAAAAATCCTTTAAAGCTTCATATTTGAATGTAAAATATGCCATTGCTGAACCTCCTTAATTATAATTACTAATTATTTTACATTAAATTGTAAAAATATTCAATAAAAATATCAAAGTTTATTGCAATTAAAAGAAATCAGTGTGTAAATTTTGTTCTGTGCAATAATTATATTGCTTATGGTTTGCCAATATTGTATAATCAAAAGAACTAAAAATTTCGACTTATGAGGTGACAAAAATGGCTAAAAAAGTTTATGGAATGTATTTCAGCGGAACCGGCACGACTAAAAAAATGGTTACATATATAGCCTCGGAGCTTGCGAAAAAACTCGGCTGCGAGTATGAACCCTTTGACTTTACCCCGCCGGCGGCAAGGAAGGAGCCTAAGACCTATGAAAAGGACGATATCGTTGTACTTGGTACGCCCGTTATCGCCGGACGTGTGCCAAATCTCCTGCTTAAATATCTCGACACGGTGGGCGGAAATGGTGCATACGGCATACCGGTGGTGCTTTACGGCAACAGGAATTTTGACGACGCCCTTATCGAGCTGAGGAATATCATGGAGGCCGACGGATTCCATACGATAGCCGGAGGAGCCTTTGTCGGCGAGCATTCCTTCTCGACGACCCTTGGACAGGGCAGACCTGATGCCGAAGACATGGCTGTAGCTGAGGAATTAGTCTGTCGTGTTGCCCAAAAGGTGATCAGCGGAAATATAAACGACGGTCCCATCGAGGTCAGGGGAGAAACACCCATAAGACCGTATTATACGCCCAGAGACAGGAACGGCAACGGCATCGACATCAGGAAGGTAAAACCCAAAACAGATACCGACAAATGCGTGAAATGCGGCTTCTGCGCCAGAAATTGCCCCCTTGGCTCAATAAACCCTGAAGACGTTACGCAGGTCACGGGTATCTGCATGAAGTGCTGTAAATGCATTAAGCTCTGTCCAAAGGGAGCGAAGTACATCGACGACGAGGGTTATTTATACCATAAGAGCGAGCTTGAGGAAATGTACGGAGGACGAAGGGCCGCCGATGAGATATTTAGTTAAGTTGAAATCTTCGATTTCAACTTGCTGTCGGTGAGGAACACAAAAAGTTCCAAAGAAACTTTTTATGTTCAGGCATCGGCTAACATCAGTAAATGCAAGTCGGTGGAAGTGAATTCCACCGGCTTTTAAAGTTATTTACCTTAAGTTAGCTTGTAAAATTGCGTAATTTGGCTAGTGAGCATTTGATTTGAAGTCATATAAAATCTAAAATAAGGTGTATATGGCAATTTTAAAACCATAAAAAGGCGGCGGAATTCATTTCCGTCGCCTTGCGTTTACTTAAAATAGTCGCAACCTGACCCTTAAAAGTTTATACGGAATTTTTAATAGTGATCCCTGATAAATAAGCCGAAAGCCTGCTTTCGGCTTAACGCCTGTAGGCGTTTATCGCTTCCGCCATCTTCTCCATGTCCGCTTTCGTGTATCTCTGGTCAATGGGGAAGGAAATTATTTCCTGTCCCATCTTCGCCGTGCAGCCGATCTTGTTTACCTCGTCATAAAGATGCGTGCGCCACAGCACCGATGGATAAATGTCAAAATTGTCCACAAGATATTGCCACATCTCGTCCCTGCAGGTGCAGTACATCGGCATATTGAACGGGCATTCGCCTTCCTCAAGCTGAGGTATAGCCTGTCTGAGATAGGGAGAGTGTATAAGCGTGCGGAGATATTTCTCGTTCTCCTGTCTGACCTTTATCATTGAAGGTACGTTGTTGCAGGTATATACGAACCTCGTGAAGTCGCACATCAGGAATATTTCGCCGTTGTTGGCGTACTCGTCAAGCTCATGCTCCACCACGGCGAAAAGGTCGGCTATCTTCGCGACGGGATAGTCAACAAGTCCTTTGATGACCATTGATTTGAGCGTCTGCGGATAGAGCTTGTCGCACTGCTTGCTGTCCTTTACGAAGCCGTTGATATCGAATACGTCAAGTGAATTTTTGGAATAAATAACGCCGCCGTCAGGAACCGGAAACCATTTCCTGATGGAGCATAAGGCGTAATCGCCGACCTTCAATTTGCCGGAAAATAAGCTCTGCGTATTGTCCTCGATGATCGTAAGACCATATTTTTCCTTAAGCTCGAGTATTCTTGAGGCGGTGTCGTCGCTAAGCAGATGACCGAAATAGTTAGTGATATAAATTCCGCCGGTGTTGGCGGTGATCTTGCTTTCAAGATCGTCCAAGTCGATGGTGAAATCATCGTGAACAGCGTAAAATACAGGTTTTACGCCGTTTGTGAATCCCGAAATAACGGATATGCAGGAAAATGAAGGAACAAGTACCTCCTTGTCCTTGAAAAGCTGGCAGATGACCTTTATACAGCTTCTGCCGCTGTCAAGGTAAATGCAGTTGTAGCCGCTCATATAATCGAATATATTATCCTCCTTAATGCTGAGCGTGCGAACATTAAGGTCCAGATCATATCCCATTGTGCGCAAAATAAAAATCCCCCTTAAAAAAATAATATTTTATGAAATTTTGTTCATATAAATTATAAGACTTTGGAAAAGGTTTTTCAAGATTTTACCGTAAAATAGGCGTTTTGCTCGAAAAATATTGAAAATATAATGATAAATTGTCTTGAAATTCTTATCATAATGTGATAATCTATATCATTATATGGGCAAAAACCGTGATAAGGAAAAGTAGATGAAACGATATTTTCAGAGAGTCGGCGGAGGGTGTGAGCCGATAGTGGAGTTTTATTGAACTCGCCTTTGAGTTCCGGGCTGAAACATAAGTAGGCTGCGGCGTGTATCTGCGTTAAGGATATAGAGGTGTACCGTTTTTGCGGTAAACTAGAGTGGTAACGCGAAGCAGTCCTTCGTCTCTAATGAGATGGAGGATTTTTCTATGTTCAGCAGATCAAGAGTGTTCATAATGATTATATTTAGGAGGTTATTTAAATGAGTTCACGTTATGAATTCCGTGAAATTGAGAAGAAGTGGCGTGCCGAATGGGAAAAGAATCCCGTCAATGTTGAAAAGGACGGCAAGCCCAACTACTATTGCCTTGATATGTTCCCGTACCCTTCTGGAACCGGCCTTCATGTAGGTCACTGGAGAGGCTACGTTCTAAGTGATGTTATAAGCCGTTATAAAGTTCTTCAGGGATATTATGTGCTTCATCCTATGGGCTGGGACGCCTTTGGACTCCCCGCTGAGAACTTTGCCATTAAGCACAACATTCATCCGGCTATTTCAACGGCGGAGAATGTGGCCAATGTTAAGCGCCAGCTCCATGAGATCAGCGCTATCTATGACTGGGACAGGGAGGTAAACACGACTGATCCCGGCTTCTACAAATGGACACAGTGGATATTTGTGCAAATGTTCAAGAAGGGCCTTGCCTATGAGAAGGAAATGCCACTCAACTGGTGCCCGAGCTGCAAATGCGTCCTTGCCAATGAGGAGGCCACAAACGGCGTATGCGAGAGATGCGGCTCACAGGTAACGAAGAAGAACCTTCGTCAGTGGATGCTCAAAATAACGGCCTATGCCGACAGACTTCTTGACGGCCTCAATACACTGGACTGGCCCGAAAAGGTTAAAAAGATGCAGACCGACTGGATAGGTAGAAGCTACGGCGCGGAGGTGGCCTTCAAGGTATCAGGCACAGATAAGGAGCTTGTTGTCTATACAACACGTCCGGACACACTCTATGGCGCTACATTTATGGTTATTTCACCCGAGCATAAATATGTAAAG
>CAZBNY010000042.1:11632-12914 GCA_964493235.1 uncultured Lachnospiraceae bacterium | reverse complement strand
CCTTCACAGGCAACAAGTTTGAGTTCCGTATGGTAGGCTCAACAATGTCGATCGCCGGCCCTAACTTCGTACTCAACACAGTATTTGGCAAGGAGCTTAAGGAGTTCGCCGATGAGCTTGAGGGAGCCGAGAACTTTGAGAGTGCTCTCCATGACCTTATCGTTAAGACTATCAAGGAGCATGAAAAGATCCTCTTTAACGGAAACGGCTATGAGGACGCTTGGATCGAGGAAGCCGAAAAGAGAGGCCTGCTTAACCTCAAAACTACTCCTGACTGCCTGCCCTACTTCATTTCAGAGAAAAATATTTCTCTCTTTGAGGAAAGCGGAGTTCTCACAAAGACAGAGGTTGAGTCACGTTATGACATCACCCTTGAAAACTACTGCAAGGTTATCGGCATAGAGGCTGCCACAATGCTTGACATGGCTATGAAGGATATTCTTCCTGCCGTAACGTCATACAGCAAGGAGCTTGCCGACACAGCCATCGCCAAGAAAAGCTTTATCGGCAGCTGCGAGTGCTCATATGAGGAAGAGCTTGTATCAAAGATTTCTTCCCTTGCTTCCCAGCTTTACTCATCTGTTAAGACTCTCGATGAGGATATGGAAAAGGCCGCTGGAATCGACAATGTTACGGACCTTTCGGTATTCTACAAGGATATTATCATTCCGGCTATGGACGCAGTAAGAGCTCCGGCCGATGAGCTTGAGACTCTCACAGCCAAGAAATACTGGCCGTTCCCTACATACGGCGATCTCCTTTTCGGAGTAAGATAAAAATAATGGACGGTCTTTTAGACCGCCATAAAATAAATATATATACATAAGCGACAATATCACGGCATAATTTCAGACACTATACTTGATATAATTTTTGACAATAAAAAGAAGAAATGGCAATGGATCTTCTTGAGTTATTTTCAGACATCAATACCATGTGGGTACTTATCGCGGCGGCTCTTGTATTCTTCACGCAGGCAGGCTTCGCGATGGTCGAGACGGACATATAATAATTACAAACCTAAGATATTAAACTAAACACCGCATAGAGGGCATAATGTCCTTTATGTGGTGTAATTCAGTAAGTTAGGGGTTGCAGTTTATGAAGAAAAATATGAATAAAAATAAGGGACTTTATGAAACACAATTTGAACATGACAGCTGCGGAATAGGCGCCGTTGTCAATATAAAAGGAACTCAGTCGCATAAAATAGTTGACGACGCTCTCAAAATAGTTGAGAAGCTTGAGCACCGCGCCGGCAAGGACGCCAAAGGCGAGACAG
>CAZBNY010000042.1:5344-11532 GCA_964493235.1 uncultured Lachnospiraceae bacterium | reverse complement strand
AAAATAGTTGAGAAGCTTGAGCACCGCGCCGGCAAGGACGCCAAAGGCGAGACAGGCGACGGTGTGGGAATAATGCTCCAGATCTCACACAGCTTTTTCAAAAAAGCCGCCGCTGAGATCGGCATAGACTTAAAAGAGGAAAGAGACTACGGAATAGGTATGTTCTTTTTTCCGCAGGATACGTTCAAACGCAATCAGGCAAAAAAAATGTTTGAGGTAATAACACGTAAAGAGGGCCTGGAATTCTTAGGCTGGCGTACCGTTCCCGTTGACCCGTCCATACTCGGACAAAAGGCAAGGGACTGTATGCCGTACATAATGCAGGCCATAATCGAAAGACCCGATACATTATCGAGGGGTCTTGATTTTGACAGAAAGCTCTACATAATAAGACGAGAGTTCGAGCAGAGCAACGACAACACCTATGTCGCCTCTCTCTCTAGCCGCACGATTGTTTACAAAGGAATGTTCCTCGTACGCCAGCTTCGTAAGTTCTATCCTGACCTTCAGGACAAGGACTACAAGTCGGCCATAGCTATGGTCCATTCCAGATTTTCAACCAACACAAATCCTAGCTGGGAAAGGGCCCACCCCAACAGGTTTATCCTGCACAACGGCGAGATAAACACTATACGAGGCAACGTAGACCGTATGCTTGCCCGTGAGGAAACTATGTCCTCAAAGGTCATGGCTGACGACATGGACAAAATACTGCCCGTTGTAAACGAAAGCGGCTCGGACTCCGCTATGCTTGACAACACGTTGGAATTCTTTGTTATGAACGGCATGGAGCTTCCCCTCGCCATGATGATAACCATTCCCGAGCCTTGGAGCAACGATAAGAACATAAGCCGCGAAAAGCGCGACCTTTACAGATATTACGCCACGATGATGGAACCCTGGGACGGCCCCGCCTCTATACTTTTCTCCGACGGCGACGTCGTGGGCGCTGTTCTTGACAGGAACGGTCTGCGCCCCTCCAGATACTACATCACCGATGACGACCATCTTGTGCTTTCCTCGGAGGTAGGCGTACTTGATTTCGCTCCAGAAAAGGTCGTTAAAAAGTCACGTCTCGAGCCTGGCAAAATGCTCCTTGTGGACACAAAGGCTGGCCGTGTTATATCTGATAATGAGCTTAAGGAGAAATACGCCCTTAAGCAGCCCTACGGAGAATGGCTTGACCAGTATCTTGTTCATCTGAAGGATCTCCCCATTCCCAACAAAAAAGTGGAAATGCACGATCAGGAAACGAGAGATAAGCTTTACAAGGCTTTCGGCTACACCTATGAGGACGTAAAGACAGCAATACTGCCTATGGCAGCCAACGGCATAGAGCCGACGGCCGCGATGGGCATAGATATTCCTCTGGCAGTGCTTTCAGACAAGCACCAGCCGTTATTCAACTATTTTAAGCAGATATTCGCCCAGGTCACAAATCCGCCCATCGACGCTATACGCGAGGAAATAGTCACAAACACCACCGTATACCTCGGCTCCGACGGAAACCTCCTTGAGGAAAAGGCCGACAACTGTCGTGTGCTTCAGATACACAACCCTATCCTCACAAGCGTTGACCTGCTTAAGATCAAAAATATGAACATTCCCGGTTTCAAGGTCGAGACCGTTTCACTGCTCTACTACAAGAATACTCCGCTTGAGCGGGCAGTTGAGCATTTATATGTAAGTGTTGACAGGGCCTACAAAAACGGCGTGAACATAATCATTCTTTCCGACAGGGGCGTTGACGAGAACCATGTGGCTATTCCCTCTCTCCTCGCCGTTTCGGCCGTTGAGCAGTACCTTATAAAGACTAAGAAAAGGACCGCTGTTTCAATTATTCTCGAAAGCGCCGAGCCCAGGGACATTCATCATTTTGCCACCCTTCTCGGATATGGAGCGAGGGCCATCAATCCGTACCTTGCCCATGAGTGCATAGGCGAGCTTATCGACCTTGGTATGCTTGACAAGGACTTCCATGTGGCGGTCGACGATTACAACAGCGCTATTCTTCACGGAATAGTTAAAATAGCCTCTAAAATGGGCATTTCAACGATCCAGTCCTACCAGTCGGCTCAGATATTCGAGGCGATAGGCATCAAGCAGGACGTAATAGATAAATACTTTACAAATACGGTAAGCCGTGTAGGCGGCATCGGCCTTGAGGAGATCGATGAGGGCGTTGAGTGGAGACATTCCCATGCCTTTGATCCTCTCGGACTTGGAGTTGACACGACCCTTGATTCCAGCGGAGCGCATAAGCTGCGCAGCGGCAGCGACAAGGACGACCATCTCTACAGTCCTCAGATCATAGTGGCCCTTCAGGAGGCGACTCAGACCGGCAGCTATGAGAAATTCAAGGAATATACCGCCCTTGTTGACGACGAATCCAAACCCCATACGCTCCGTGGTGTGCTTGAGTTCAACTATGACCCCGCCAAGAGCATTCCGCTCGACGAGGTTGAGCCCGCCTCCGAGATCGTAAAGAGATTCAAGACAGGAGCCATGAGCTACGGCTCCATCTCTCAGGAGGCCCACGAGTGTCTTGCCAGGGCGATGAACACCATCGGCGGAAAATCCAACTCCGGCGAAGGCGGCGAGCTGCCCGAGAGACTTCATTCCGACTGCTGCAGCGCCATCAAGCAGGTCGCCTCCGGACGCTTCGGCGTAACGAGCGAATATCTTGTGAGCGCTAAGGAAATACAGATAAAAATGGCTCAGGGAGCTAAACCCGGCGAAGGCGGACATCTGCCCGGCAAAAAGGTTTACCCCTGGATCGCCAAAACGAGATATTCGACGCCAGGCGTCGCTCTTATCTCTCCCCCGCCACACCATGATATTTACTCGATAGAGGATCTGGCACAGCTTATCTATGACCTTAAAAACGCCAACAAAGACGCGCGCATATCGGTCAAGCTTGTTTCCGAGGCGGGCGTGGGTACCATAGCCGCCGGCGTCGCCAAGGCCGGCGCACAGGCAATTCTCATATCCGGCTATGACGGAGGAACAGGCGCTGCTCCTAAAAGCTCTATCCACAGCGCAGGCCTCCCTTGGGAGCTTGGTCTTGCCGAAACGCACCAGACCCTTATTGAGAACGGGCTCCGTTCAAGGGTAGTCATCGAGACCGACGGAAAGCTCATGAGCGGCCGTGACGTAGCCATCGCCTGTATGCTCGGCGCCGAGGAATTCGGCTTTGCTACCGCTCCCCTTGTAACAATGGGCTGCGTAATGATGCGTGTATGCAATCTCGATACCTGTCCGGTAGGTATAGCCACCCAGAATCCCGAGCTTAGAAAAAGATTCAGGGGCAAACCCGAGTATGTTATAAACTTTATGATGTTTATCGCCGAGGAGCTGCGTGAGATCATGGCCAAATGCGGTGTCCGCACCGTTGAGGAGCTGGTCGGACATAAGGAATTCCTGCGTGTGCGTGACAAGCAGATAACAAACAGAGCGTCCAAAATAGATATGAGCCGAATACTCTACGCTCCTGAAACGAACGGCGAGGAAACTCACTTTATGCCCGAAAGGATATATGACTTCGAGCTTGAAAAGACCATAGACGAGAGGATACTTCTCAAAAAGCTCTCGTTGTCCCTTAAGTCAGGCAAAAAGCAGAAGATAGAAATAAATATCAGCAGCACAGACCGTACCCTCGGAACAATATTCGGCTCCGAGATAACAAAGCGTTACGCCAATACCCTTGAGGACGATACCTTCACCGTAAAATGTAACGGCGGAGGAGGACAGAGCTTCGGCGCGTTCATACCCAAGGGCCTTACGATGGAGCTTGAGGGTGACAGCAATGACTATTTCGGCAAGGGACTTTCCGGCGGAAAGCTCATCGTCTACCCGCCTAAGGGAAGTCAGTTCAAGCCCGAGGAAAACATCATCATCGGCAATGTCGCCCTTTATGGAGCCACAAGCGGCAAGGCGTTTATCAACGGAGTAGCCGGCGAGCGTTTCTGCGTAAGGAACTCAGGAGCGCACGCTGTCGTAGAGGGCGTAGGCGACCACGGCTGTGAGTATATGACAGGCGGCGTTGTGCTTATTTTAGGCGGAACGGGCAAAAACTTTGCCGCAGGTATGTCAGGCGGTATCGTGTATGTACTTGACGAACGCCACGACTTATATCTTCGTGTGAATAAAGAACTTGTAAACATAGAAACTGTCAGCGAAAAACATGATATTCTGGAGATCAAAAGGCTTCTTGCGGAACACGTTGAGGCTACAGGCTCTCCCCTTGGCAAGCGTATTCTTGATAACTTCACGGAATATTCCGACAAGTTTAAGAAGGTAATGCCGGTAGATTACAACCGTATGTTACAATCCATTTCCCAGATGGAGGAAAAGGGAATGTCCAGAGAACAGGCTGAAATCGAAGCATTCTACATGAATACGAACAGGTGAGGAGGAAAGTGTTATGGGAAAACCTACAGGATTTTTAGATTATAACAGGGAGGGAAATCCCTCCGTTGAGCCTAAAGAGAGGATAAAGAACTTCAATGAGTTCCACGGTACGCTTTCCGCTGAGGAGAGGTGTCTCCAGGGCGCGAGGTGCATGAACTGCGGAGTGCCCTTCTGTCAGTCAGGAATGATGCTGCACGGTATGGCTACAGGCTGTCCGCTTCATAATCTGATACCGGAGTGGAACGATGAGATATATAAAAACAACTGGGAGCACGCCCTTTCCAGGCTGCTCAAAACGAACAATTTCCCCGAGTTTACGGGACGAGTGTGCCCCGCCCTCTGCGAGGCGGCCTGCACCTGCGGTATGAACGACGATCCGGTAACTGTCAAGGAAAACGAGCTGGCCCTCATTGAGAACGGATTTAAAAACGGTTATGTAAAGCCAAGAATACCCAATGTGCGTTCGGACAAAAGGGTTGCCGTCATCGGCTCAGGCCCTTCCGGACTTGCGGTCGCCGACATGCTCAATCACAGAGGTCACAATGTGACCGTATATGAGAAAAATGACCGTATCGGCGGACTTCTCATGTACGGCATACCCAATATGAAGCTTGAGAAGGAAATAGTAGACAGGCGTGTTGAGCTGATGAAAGCGGAAGGCGTGGAATTCATAACCGGCGCCGACGTGGGAAACACAGTAAGCGCCGAGGACATATTAAAAGAGTATGATGCGGTCGTACTC
Source organism: uncultured Lachnospiraceae bacterium (assembly GCA_964493235.1). Lineage (GTDB taxonomy): Bacteria > Bacillota > Clostridia > Lachnospirales > Anaerotignaceae > Metalachnospira. Next base: position 6,380 of record CAZBNY010000042.1, on the reverse strand, counting down.
TGCTGCGGAGCCGGAAATCCCCGTGATATAAGTGCCGAGGGCAGAGACAGCGCGAAAGGCATTTATTTTGCGGTAGACTTTCTCACAAGGAATACAAAGAGCCTTCTTGACTCCAACTTTGCCGACGGAAAATATGTTGACGTAAAGGATAAAAACGTGATCATTATCGGCGGCGGAGACACAGGCAACGACTGTACCGGAACGTCCATAAGGCACGGCTGTAAGAGTGTTACGCAGATAGAGATGATGCCTAAACTCCCTGATACACGCGCCGAGAGCAATCCCTGGCCTCAGTGGCCCAGAGTATGCAAAACTGACTACGGTCAGGAGGAGGCAATTGCCGTATTCGGACACGATCCCCGTGTCTATGAAACAACGGTCAAGGAAATGATCGCCGACGAAAACGGAAACCTGAAGGCCGTTAAGACCGTCAAGTTAAAACAGGAGAAAAATCCCGAAACCGGAGCAATGGTTATGAAGGAGATACCCGGAAGTGAGAAAATACTTGACGCAGATGTGCTTATTATTGCCGCAGGGTTCCTTGGCTGCAACAGGTATATTGCGGACGCCTTCGGTGTTGAGCTGAATGCCAGAACAAATGTAAAGACCGAGGCTGACAGCTATAGGACCAATGTTGATAAGGTATTTACTGCAGGTGATATGCATAGGGGCCAATCCCTTGTAGTATGGGGAATAGCGGAAGGCAGGGCCGCCGCCAAAGAGGTAGACACATATCTTATGGGATATTCAAACATGGTATAAAGCGGAGCCAAACCAATTTAAAATATCTGAACACAGACAAACCTCGTTTGTCTGTGTGACTGATGTTTTAAATTATAGGAGTTGCGGAGCAACTCCACCGAAATTTTCGTCAGAAAATTGAGGTGGTTTGACGACGCTGTACCAAACCGGTGAGTTGCGGAGCAACTCCACCGAAATTTTCGCAAGAAAATTGAGGTGGTTTGGCGACGCTGTACCGATCCGGTGAGTTGCGGAGCAACTCCACCGAAATTTTCGTCAGAAAATTGAGGTGGTT
>CAZBNY010000042.1:0-5244 GCA_964493235.1 uncultured Lachnospiraceae bacterium | reverse complement strand
GAGGTGGTTTGGCGACGCTGTACCAAACCGGTGAGTTGCGGAGCAACTCCACCGAGACTACAGACAAAGCCGACCAAAACATCGGAAAGGCAGTTATCCGCACTTTTTGCCAAAAAACAACAGCTCCCAATAGCATAAATGACCTGAAACCCGTTGTTCATACTCGTCAAGATCTTTGACGAGCTGCGGAACGGCTGTGCCTATACAGGCATATTGATCTCGCCCTTAATTTATTTTATTCATATTTTTCTTTGAGGCCGTTTGGAGAAATCCGGCGGTCTCTCCTGTTATTGCGCCGCTTTTTCTATCCTTCTCCACTCTTTTATCTGCCTTAAATATAACAGAAGTCCCACTCCGCCGGCTATGGTCCCGGAAATAGGAAAGAATATCCATGTATAGTTCAGTCCAATAAGGGAAACAGCCGGAAAATCGGCACAAGACAAAATACCGGCCTTGTCAGCGAAAGCATAAGGTTTGGTACTTCCCTGCCTATGGTCTGGAAAAATACCGGAAGTATAAGCGAGAAAGCAGCCGACACAAAGCTTGTACCGATTATCGGAAATGCTATTTCCCCTATGCTATGCACCTCGGCGCTGTTTGAGAATAAGCCTATTACGATATTCGGGAATAATACAAAGCATATTATTCCCAATATCATAAATGTTGTTAAGATTATAAAAGAAAATCTCATTACTTTTTAATATCGGCTGTAGCTTCCGCAGGCGTAGTTATAGCTTAGGACAGGCACTATATAGGTCTTTATTGACTCAGCCTGCAAGAAAAAAGCCGCCCAAATAATATTGAGCGGCAAAATTATTCTTTACGCTGCCAAAGCTTCCTCCGGAATTTCAAAATCCTCTACAGCGTTATAGTTATCGCAGGTCATTGAGATAAGCATTTTTGATACGGTAATCGGAATCTCCTCCTCCGCTGCTCCTACCGACTGGGCCACTACAGCGACCACGAGCTTCTGCATCATTTCAGTCATCTCAAGCTCGTATTTCATAACGTATCCATCATCGCTTATCCAAAGCTTGACCGGCATATCGCCTAACTGGCTGATGACCTCGTCGATTTCCTCCTCAGTCATTTCTCCCAAAGAGCCGGTAAAGGATTCCATACCCGAATTAATTATAGCCTCTTTCATACCGTCCCCTGTGAGAACACCGGAGATCACAGTTGTTTCAACACCGTTTACTGTCTCACTTTTCTCGGCTGAAAACGAGCTGAGATTGGAGAGGTACAGCACCGTATTGGACTGGGCGTTATACTGTGACATATCCGCAACAGTTACCTGCTGGCTGTACCATGTGCCGTCGCCAAGATTTATATATGTATTCATTGTGTTTCCGTCCTGCACCGCGTACATACTATAACCAACGGCAGTCTCGCCGTCAGTCGACACGTTCATATCCATCTTCAGCTTAACAGGCTCCTCATAGATCGTGTCCATATCGGCAGTCATTAACATATCAAGTGTCTCGTCCTCAATTTCGGCCGAAAGCTCCATAACCATCGATGCCGACATACTCTTTACGTCCGCCATAGCCTCACTTGACAGATTAATCAGGTCCTCAGCCGTAGGCTCCCCATCAGCCGCTGTCGCGCCTGAACTGCCGCAGCCCGTTAAGGCGATCGCCATGACCACCGCGGCCGCGATTAAACTATTTTTGATCTTCACAGTAAATCCTCCTTATTAAATTAAAATTGTCTGCTCAAATATTATAATATATGTCAAACTGAAATTTATAAAAGGAAAATTAAGAAATATTTTAAAAACGCGGTTCGGCTTGACCTAAGAAAACAAATCAACATATCGTATTTCTTAAGTCAAACGCCGGCAGAGACAGAAAACATCTATAAAAAACAACGAATGCCCGCGATCGAAGCACTCGTTGCTTTTCCATTCCTTATGACACCGACAATTAAGGTGCGGCCTTTTTCTGTCATTCTTAATATTATTCCTTTTCTTTATACTCGCAGTCTATCGTCCCGTCGTCCTCTGGAATGATAAATATGCAGGCAATGTAGAGAATAAGTCCTGCCCCTATAAACATTATGGTTCCAAGCGCCCAGAGTATTCTTATAATAGTAACGTCAATACCAAAATAGTCGGCCAGGCCAAGACATACTCCCGATACCATTCTTCCTCCGCGTGGTCTTACTAATTTCTTTCCACTCATATTAATTGTCTCCTTTTTTTTGCATAATATCATTGTCACTCATGCTAAAGTATTCCCCTCCCGCGACTATGATATGATCTACTAACTCAATATCAATGGTAGCGAGAGTATTATAGCATTTGTTTGTAAAATTCAAATCATCATAAGAAGGCTTCGCGATCCCGCTTGGGTGGTTGTGCATCAGCATGATCTTGGCGGCTTTGTTTTTGACCGCGATCTCAACTAATGTTCTCATGTCAATCGCCACAGAGCTTACTCCGCCCATCGCGGCCTCAACACAGTTTATGACCGAAAGCGAATTGTCGAGACAGACAACATAAAGCTTTTCCGTACTGAGGTTGCTCAGGTAAGCTTTAGCGTATTCGCCCGCGCTGTTCGTCTCCTTAAGACATATCCTGCCGTCCCATTTTTCTATGTCGGCCCGCCTGCAAATTTCCCCTATAAGGCTTAACATTACCGAGGCGTTTTCGCTCAAGCCGCTCATGTCCATTATACTCTTTGGGTCAGAATAGATAAGCCTTGTAAGCGAGCCGCCAAATGCGCTTAACGCCATATGGGCATACTCGTTTGTATCCCGTCTTGGATATGCGGAGTATAAAATCATTTCAATCAGTTCGTGCTTTTCAAAGCCGCTTCCTCCTGAATTCTGAAACCTTTTCCTCATTCTATCCCTATGTCCGTCATGCGTACCCATTTCTCAGCCCTCAATTTAAGTATTTGTCCGTAAGCTCATGCCATCTGCCGCTGTAGATCAGCTCCAGCAGGCTATCCAGCTTTTTAAGCATTTCGGCCACAGTATCAGGGCCAATAATACCATTTTCAAGGGCCTCGGCCGCTTCCCCGAGGTCGACCACCTCTACAGCACCGTCGGGGTAGATCTTTACATCTGCCAGAAGGTCAGTAAATACCCATGTATTGCTTTCCTTCAAATACTCACTGTGTATAATATCGCAGTAGTAATAAACAAGCTCACCGTTTTCCTTCATAAACTTGCTTATCTTGTAACCCCTGTTCATAAATGTGCATGAAATTCCTTTGGCGAACTCTTTTTTAGGTTTAAATGTTTTCCAGCCTGTGACTATCAAATCATCAGTCACAAGCAGGATCTCGTCGTCATTAAGGGATTTCATATCCTGCGGAACATACCGCTTTCTGTACATCAATGGCTTTTCCATATAAATCCCCTTTTCTCATTTGTTTCAGTTCAGGCTATCCTGAGTGCCGCTTACCGAAGAATTCAGCGCGTTCAGGCTGTTCTGCGCGTTTGCCGCCTGTGACGAGGAAGGATAGTCGGATAATACCCTCTGATAATATCCTATGGCCGTAGCCGTCTCTCCCTTAGCCTCAGCGGTCTTGCCCAGATAATATATGACGTCCCCGGTATAGTCCTCGTCCGTAATCATAGCAAGACAGTCGTTCAGGGCCGTTTCGGCGTCCTCATAGTTTCCGGCAAGGTAATACATCTTTCCCTCGCTGAAAAGGTCATCGGCAGCTTTTGAGAAGGTCTGCTCCCTGACCTTATCATATATAGCTATGTCATCATCTGACATATCGCTTATATCTATATCCTTGATCAATAAGGCCGCCTCCTTATACTCGCCGTTGGCAAGCAGGGCGTATGCCTTATTTACGTTACCTATTTTGGTCTGAAGCGCTACGGAAGCCTTATATTTCTCAAGCTCCTCCCGGAGAGAGGTGTTTTCCTGAAGTATCTCGTCATAGCTGGCCGTTCCGTCATCGCCGTTGTATGACTCATAATTCTCCAGCGTCGTTTTCAGATCGTTTATCGTCTTGCTCCTGCTGTCAAGCATTGTCGGAAAGACAAGAGCGAACAGCACCGCCGCGGCACAGACTACACCGCCCACAAAGGATATTACCTCCTGTTTGCCAATAATACCTCTGTTGGATTCCTTATAGGAAAGCCGCTTTTTTCTCCTTGAAGAAACGCTGTCATCGGTGTTTACGACAGCGGTCGTTCCCACCTTGCTTCCGGGTGTTATCTCCTGTAGGTATCTGAGAGCTGTCGGATTCTTCTTATCCAGGTAAAGCACCCTCTTAACAAACGGCTCGGCGGCGGAATTGTTCCCGCTGGACATATTGCACAGCGCCGCAAGGTTATAAGCGTCTACCAGCTTGGGATTATAGGCTATGGCCTTTTTAAGCTGTATAAGCGCCAGATCCTCACTATGCTGTCCCATATATTGTATCGCGAGATTATAAAGTCTCAGCGCGTCATTCATTTTTTCAAGCTCTCTGGCGTTTTTTCGCAGCTTTTCCAGATATTCAGAGGCGGTCTTGTCCTGTTTGTTCAGGTTGGAGCTCATTACCCACTCTCTGAGAGCGTCAGCCACAAGACCCTTTTCATAATATACCAGACCGAGCAGATTCCTGGCCTTAGTATTAAATTTATTCACCATTATGCTTTTTTTCAGACTTTCAGCCGCGCCTGACAGGTCCCTCTCATTGGCGCATTTAAGTCCGGCGTTATACAACCTGTCTGAAATAACGCTGGTCTTGTTATATAATACTATATCTGTACCGCAGTCCGGACAAGAATTGCCGCTTTTAAATATGTAGCCGCAAACTGGACATTTCACGGTGACCTACTCCTTTTCCTCTTTGTTTTTATTATTGGCGAGATACTGCATAAGCTCAAATATATCTCTGAAATCGGCAGAATATATCGAGTCCTCCATGTCCTCTATAAGCATGGCAGGCTCATATTTTTTAAGTTCGTCCTTATAGCTGAACAAATCAATTTCCTCCCATTACAATCGTGCGCAACCGTCCTATAAGGTAGAGTGAGCCGGCGCACAAAAGCACGTCGTCAGTCCCCGTCAGTCCAAGCGCGAAATCATAAGCATTGTCAATATTTTTAAAGCTGTATACCTTATCACAGAATTTTTTAACGACCCTTTCAAGTCCAGAAACGGGAAGCGCCCTGTCACTGTCCGGCTCGGTTATAACAACAGCGTCCGCCATTGGGACTATTTCGCCGGCCATCTTCTCATACTGCTTGTCACCAAGCACCCCCATAAGAAGAACGATCCGTCTGTTACGA
>CAZBNY010000041.1:0-12982 GCA_964493235.1 uncultured Lachnospiraceae bacterium | reverse complement strand
CTTGCCGCCGGCGGTATTGTTTGCGTATACATGGGCGTCCAGATAGACCTCGCTTCCACTTCTGATCGCCCCATAGTCTGCCGCTTCGGTAGTCGCAGAAACCTCTGTATCATCGCCGCTAATGGTCAGATTTCCGCCGGAATAAATAGCAGAATTGCTTGTGGCGCTTGCAGTGATCTCCCCTCCGGAAATCTCCAGTTCCTTTGAGGCCTGCAGAGCATAGCTTGAGCCGGTTACCGTAAGCTCATCAACATCAACAGACAAATTGCCGCCGTCTGAATTGTAATCAGCGTCGTAATACGCGTATATCCTCTGATCCGCTGTTATCTCGGTTTTGCCGCTGAATTCAATATTACCGTAACTTAAGATAGCATAATATGCCGCGGCCGTATTCGTTTCTGTGACCAGCTTCACCTTGGAATCCTCAATCGTCAGGCCGCCGCCTTTGGAATAAAAGGCCGGAGACGCGTTTGTTGTAATATCGATCGTACTGCTGTCAACCGAGATAGGGACAGTTTGGCTGGAAGACGTAATTCCTTCTTCTCCGGATTTGACCGTGATTTCTGAGTCTTCAATGCTGATCCCGGTATTTGCCCCTAATCCATAGCAACCGCACGTTGAGTCTATTTCAGACTCGCTGATGGAGAGGGTTCCCCGTGCGTAAACGCCGCCGCCGTCGTTCACTTCTTCTGCCTTAATCGTCAAATTTGATTCCTCAATGGAAATATCTCCATTCGAAAAAATGGGGCTATAACAGCTATAGGGATCCGTGATCTCGATTGTCACATCGGAAATGGAAAGACCAACGTATGCCTTGATAAAATTGACGTCATATGCGTTGCTGTAGGCATTTTCCGCATACAGTGTTCCGCCGCCGGAGATCGACAGAGAGCCATCTCTGGTGCCAAATCTTCCCTCTTCTAACAAGATGCCGCTGCGCGTATTCGAGGACTTCAGGGTGAGGCTGGCGTCTTCTTCGATCACGATATTCAGCTTGCCGACATCATAGGTATCGATCATAGCACCGGTGTTTTCATCCGGGGCATTCGCATCGCCGAACACATTGTCACCCTTAAAAATAATAGTAAATTCATCCGCATACTGAACGTGGAGGTTCCGGATCCCCGAGACCTCCTCTATCGTCAGCGTTTTGTCTGTGGAATCCAAGGTGAATGTACCTTCGATTCCCTCAACCTCATTTTCGCCTTCTTGCAGCGTTGTAGACTGATACCAATAGTCAGATTCTTTAGAGACTGTTATATCCGGCTCATCAGTGGTCATAACGGACGCTAAAGCCGTTGCAGGTAGAATTGTCATCACAATACATAGTGTCATTAAAATTGCCAATAATCGTCTTTTCATGTATGATACCTCCCGATTGATTTCAAAGATGTCGATTTATTGCATCAAATTTTAATAGTTATGTCAAACGGCAAAGGAGATTCCCTTGTAGCGTTCTGATACCGCCCGCCGTTGCGAGATGGGAAGCGCACCCTGCGCAAACGGACAGCCATACCTTTTTGGGTTCCCGATCTGGCTAACTTATGCTTTTAAAAAAAGCGCTTTGCGCCTCCTTCGCTTTTGTTTATTTTTAATTTGGTTATCCGAATCTAACTTAATTCTACCCCCCCTATAAAAAATTCAAGTATTATGCAAAAATTATATAACTTATATAAAATTTTCGTGTTTTTATACAAATCCATCAATATTTTCGGCGACCGTTTTGTATTTTTTTCACTGATATATTAAAAAAACGGCGGAATTAATTCCGCCGTCGCTTAAGACTTAAACTTTTTTATTTACTTTAGAATTTTCTTCCGCCGCCTCCGTGCGATCTTCCGCTTGACGACCTGTGCATTGTGCTGCCGCCACGGCTCCTTGTTCCGCCGTCTCCTCCCGGGCGGCCGTTATTTTTCGGTCTCGGACGGATTCTGGTCGTCACGAATGAATTCAACAGCTTATCCTTGTTCGTTGTAAGGTTCACTGTGCTTTTTGAGTTATACTCATATACATAGCCGACCTCTTTAAACCCGTAGGCTTTTATGACTGACATGACCCCGATCACGGCCATTATCAAGCCTATGATCGCTCCGGCCGCCAGAACGGTTATCCTCATTGTCACCGCCGACTGATCGACCGGTATTCCAGCCTTATAGTAGTCCGCCGTCATCGAGATCTGCGTTGACATTGCCTGACAATACCTGCCTTTGGAGGCGTAGTCCGCCGCGTTGTCAAAAATACTCTCAAGCCTGCTGTCCGTCAGGTAATCAGCCGCCTTTCCCGTCGTCGATATATATATTTCCCTGTTATCCATGTCCAGCAGATACAGCACGCCGTTGTCTCCGCAGCCCAGGCTGTCATAGCAATCATCGGCATAAATAACCGAGGATTTGCCCTCGGTGTCGTCAGTCGTCACAACGACCACGTCCCAGCCTGTCAGCTCCGCAAGGTCGTTCAGCTCCATTTGCAGCGAGACAAGCTCCGTTTCGTAAAACATATCCGCATAGTCATACACGCCGCTTACAGCATAGGCCGGCACGCATGACAACAGCAGGAATATGAGAGATATGAGGCACAGCAATTTTTTCTTTACCACAGCAGCATACCCCCTATCACCACAACTATCACAAAGAACAGAACGAACAGAGCCACCCCAAAGAGCGCCAGCTTTATTTTACACACCGGCAGCTCGCCAACGGCCTTGCCTGTCTGTCCGTTAAGAGCGTAATAATATGTCTTTCCGCCGGAAACGTATGTAAGTACCCAGACCGGCAGAAGCACGTACTCCCATTTGGAGCTGATAATATCCGCGCTTATCTTTTTATCCGAAAGCATATTGTAGCCACTCACGCTGTCCTCCAGCAGTCTGGCCGAATAATCCCGCACCTGCTTTTTTACTGTATCGGACATATCCTCGCTTTCGATATTTCTTTTTTCGGCCATGAAGCCTGAAAGATACGCCATTTTGAATTTCTCAATATCCTTGTCGTCAAAGGGCTGGACCGCCGTCGCCAGCTTCATGCGCTCGTCCTTCATGGCGAAGTTTTTGATGTTGTTGAAATTTATCGTTCCGCCGCGTCTTATGTCGTATATTTTGGTCTCAGTATATTCCAGGTCGCCGGCTATCCATACTCTCAGGTTTTTGCCGGTGGCCGTGTACATTCCGCTGACCGTGCAGTCGGTCATCCAATACGGGAAGTAGACCCCGCACATTTTTTCCACTGATTTCTCATTTACGAAATCGCCCGGCAGGAATTTCTTTTTCCTTACCCACTCAAAGAACCGTTTTTTAGCCTCGTCCCTGTCGATTTTGAAAGGAATTATGTAGTCCGGCTCCATGTCGCCGGAAAGCCTTCCGCTCAATATTACCGGATTGTGGCAGTAATAACAGAACGTAGCCGCTGTATTGTCATCGGTAATTATCTCCGCTCCGCAGCTTGGGCAGTTGTACAAAACAGCGTGTTCCTCAAAGTCGGCGGTGTCCTTGGCACTCATGGCCTCGCCGAGCTTTTCCTCTTTCTTTTTCTTGCCCTCCTCCAGCTCCTCCGCGGTGAAGTCGCTCAGGCAGTAATCACAGTGAAAAATATGCGTATTAGCGTCATATTCCAGACCACTGCCGCAGTTTGGGCATTTATACATATAAGTATCCATCAAGCTCCTCCGTACTTATTTGTAATCCTTCTCGTTCACAACGTCGCCGCATTCGGGGCAGAACTTCGGCTGTGCTCCGCTGCCGTCCCACTCATAGCCGCACTTGTCGCAGACTATCCTCACGGCGCGTTTTTTGCCGCATTCCGAGCAGAAATTGCCTGTGTTCTCGTGTCCGCACTCGCATATCCATTTATTAGGTCTGCTCTTTCCGCATTCGGGGCAGAATTTGCCTGTTGATACCGCTCCGCATTCGCAGGTCCAGCTGTCTGCCGCCGGTTTAGCCGCTTCTCTCTGTGTCTCCATCTGTCTGGCGTTTGTGGCCGAGGCCGCTCCCATGAAGTTGCCGGTGGAATTCATGCCTATTCCCATGCCCATAAAGCCGGCCATAGAGCCGTTAGAGTTGCTGCCCGCGGCCTCGAGGCCTCTCGCGATAGAGCCCTGAACATAGCCCTCTCTTACCGTCGGGTCGCCGAGCATAGCGCCCTGATTTCTCATGTTTATGAGCTTTGTGCTTTCATCGTCGTAGGAAATGCTGGCTATACCGACCGCCTGTATCTCCATGCCTCGGTTGCCCTTCCATTCCTCGTCGAGTATGTCCGCCATGTATTTTGAAAGCTCCCTGCCCTTGCTGGCAACATAGGAGACCCTGATGCCGTCGGCGGACATCTGGTTTATAGCCGACTGGAGCGCCTCAAGGAATTCGTTAAGGTACTGCTCATTTATATCGTTTATGTCCACCCTGTCATCATTTCTGGGTATGACCTCCTTGAAGAAAAGGAGCGGGTCAGTGATCTTGATACTGTAGGTTCCGTGCGCCCTCAAGAACAGCTCCGCGTTATAGAAGTTATCGAAATAGTTAACGGGAGTCCTTGTGCCGAACTTTATGCCCTTGATCTCCTGAAGGTTGACATAGTAAACCTTCTGCTTCTGGGGAGGCACTCCGCCGAACTTAACACGGTTAAAGGACTCTTTAAGGGAGTCTCCGAAGCTTCCGTTGAAAAGCGACGGCGCGCCTGAGTTGCTGACCTTATAGTAACCCTCCTCGGCGGTGTAATCGATAACCTTTCCGCCGTCTGTCAGTATCATAAACTGGTTGGGATAGACGTGTATTACGGAGCCGTCCGTTACATAGTCAGCGGTACCCTTAGTATTGCTGTTCCTGCTGTCGTTGGGACGGACCTTTACGCCGGACGTAAACACGATAGAGTCTCCCATATTGTCAGCCTCTATTACCTCAAGCCATTGATCGGCAAGCCCTCCGCCTACCGCGCCTGTAAAAGCCTTAATGATTCCCATATACATTACTCCTCTCTGTTTATAGCAAATTTATATACAGCCTCCGCAAAGCCGTTCTCATTGTTGCTTTTGGCGACAAAATCGGCCTGCGATTTAATATTTTCCTCTCCGTTGGCGACGGCCACTCCTATGCCTGCCCTTTTTATCATGTCCAGATCGTTATAGTTATCGCCAAGGCACATGACATTTTCCATTTTTATACCAAGATACTTTGCCAGGGCCTCAAGCGCTATGCCCTTTGAGCAGCCCTTTGCCCCAGCCTCGAGATTGTTGCCGATAGAGTTTGTTATCTCCACGTCGAATTTCTCCGACAATATGGAATATGTCTCCATTCTTTTTGACATATCGGCAAAAATCATGTTTATATTCTCCACTGTAACATCATTTTCGAGTATTTTATCGTAACTTTCCACCACATTTCTCGTATCACGGTACCACTGCTCAAATCTTGGGTTTACGCCGTAGGAAATAAGGTTTTGCATATATTGTTCAAGAGTATATGCTCTGCCGTTTACAAATATCTCCGCCATAAAATTATTATTGGCGGCATAGTCTATTATGCGTCTTGCCGTTTCATTATCGAGCTGTTTTTTATATATTACCCTGCCGGTCTTAGTCTCAACGACAGCCGCCCCGTTCGATGTCACGGCATAGTCTATGAAATCCAGCGCAAGCACATTATCCGGCATTGTGTGAAGCGCCCTTCCGGTCGCCGGAACGAACAGTACTCCTTTCTCCACCGCTTTCTTGACAGCCTTAAGGTTTTCATCGGAGATACCCTTACTGTCATTAAGAAAGGTGCCGTCAAGGTCCGTAGCTATCATCTTTATTTTTCTCAAGCCAATGTCCTCCAAAAATATCGTCTAAAATCACATAAGTTCGCTCATTCTTTGTGAAAGATGGCTGCTTTTCAGTGTTTTGCGTGCCGCAGAGCCATGTATCGACATACATGACCCTTTGACACCAATATCTACATATTACTTTACCACAAAATCCTTTTATAAAAAAGAGCCAACTGCTTAATAGTTTAAATTCGGATGTTAATTTTTAATTAAATTTTTATCAACATCATGCTTTAAAAACAACTAATGTTCTTGACTGTTTTCCCACAAAATAGTAGAATTTAATATACATTAATTTTCATTTACGGAGGAAAAACAATGGCTATAAAGATACTCACTGATTCAGGTTCTGACTATGAACAGTTCGAGATTAAAGAAAAAAATATTGACGTAATACCCATTCCGATCGATTTTAACGGAAATGAATATATGGATGGTGTGGATCTAAGCAAGGACGAGTTTTTCCGTATACTTGAAAATGGCGATGCCTTTGCGAAAACCGCCCAGCCTTCCCCGCAGATATACATCGACTATTTTGAGGAAGCGAAGAAAAACGGCGATGAGGTCGTTGCCGTTATACTTTCAGGCTCGCTCAGCGGAATGATACAGACAATAACCCTCTGCAAGGAAACAGTCGGCTATGATAAGGTATATATTATCGACTCAGTGAACGCTACAGCCGGAATGAGGCTTCTTGTTGACAACGCCGTAAAGCTCAGAAACGAGGGAAAAAGCGGTAAGGAGATCGCCGATGCCACGGAGGCGCTTAAAAGAAGGATACGTCTCTACGCGACCTTCCCTACGCTTAAATATCTTGTAAAGGGCGGAAGGCTCTCGCGATTTGATGCCAGCGCGGCGGCAATAGCGAGGATACGTCCGGTGCTTACAATAGGTGATAAGGGTGAGGTATATGTCTGCCACAAGGGTGTCGGCATAAAGCACAGCATTGATTATATGGCGCATAAGGTAGCCGAGGAGCAGATTGATGAGAACTATCCCGTCTATCCCATTTTTTCCGGCGAGCCCTCCAACTGCCGCCTGATGCTTAAAAAGCTCTCCGACAACGGTATTGATATCAGCGAGGAGCTTATGACAAACATCGGCCCCACAATAGGCACATATGTCGGCGTAGGCGCGACAGGAATAGTTTATGTAAAAAAAAATTGCTGAATCATTGAGTGACAGTTATGTTTTCGTCAAAACAAGACCGGCCGCCAAAAGCTTCTGGCTTTTGGCGGCCGGTCATTACTTTTTATTTAATTAAGAAGCATTCTGTCGTTCGCGAATTCTTCATTTTTCTTAAGAGAATACAGCTTAAGCAGGTCGTCAAGGGTCATTTTATCCCTTTCCTCCCCTGATGTATCGAGTATTATCTCGCCTGAATCCATCATAATAGTCCTGCTTCCCGTTTTTAAGGCGGAATTTATATTATGCGTTATCATCATTGTCGTAATATTGTTTCTCTTAACGATATTATTTGTTATTTCCATTACCTTTTCGGCAGTTGCCGGGTCAAGGGCCGCCGTATGCTCGTCAAGCAGAAGGAGCTTGGGCGTAACAAGAGTACACATAAGAAGTGTCACTACCTGTCTCTGTCCGCCCGAAAGAAGTCCTACCTTAGTTCTCATTCTGTCCTCAAGTCCCATTCCGAATTCCGAAAGCGCCTCGGCAAAAAAGTCATGGTCACTTTTTCTGACCGCTATTCCGAGAGGGCCGCTGCGGCTCCTGGAATAGGCAAGGGCCAGATTTTCCTCGATCGTCATATTCGGGGCCGTGCCCTTCATGGGGTCCTGAAAGACCCTGCCTATAAATCCGGCTCTTTTATGCTCCTTCATAAAGGATATGTCTTTGCCGTCAACCTCAACACTTCCGCTGTCCAGCAGGAAGTTGCCGCATATGGCGTTAAACATAGTGGACTTTCCGGCTCCGTTTGAACCGACAATGGTTACAAACTCGCCTTTTTCAAGCTCGAGGCTCAGACCGTTAAGGGCCCTATGCTCATTTGGAGTGCCGGGTGAAAATACCTTTACGGCATTGTTTAATTTAAGCATTTTTATGAGCCTCCTTCTTTATCTTTGAAATAGAGATCGTATTTTTAATAGCCGGTATCGAAAGGGCGATCGCTACGATCACGGCCGAAACAAGCTTGAGCGCCGTGGCCGGAAATACGTGTGTGGCCGTGGCTACCGCGATTATATATCTGTAAATGATCGATCCCACAACGGCAGATATGACCCCAACCGTTACACCTCGTCTGCCAAGTATCACCTCTCCGATGATGACTGAGGCAAGGCCGACAACGAGTATTCCACTGCCGGAATTAATATCCGCGAAACCCTGATACTGGGCCAATACTCCGCCCGAAAGGCCTACACAGGCGTTTGATAACGCAAGAGAGATAACTTTTGTGACATCAACATTTATCGATGATGAGGAAACCATAGCCTCATTGTCTCCGGTCGCCCTTATGCACAGTCCCAGATGCGTTTTGAAAAACACTATGATCAGGACACATACGACAGCCGCGAATATAAACGCGACAAGGCATTTTACAGTGTCCTTACTGAGCTGCGGCATAGCGTTCATGGCCATTGTGAAAATTTCACCTTTGCCTATAAGAGAAATGTTTACGGCGTTTTTCATCACGGCCAGATTTATTGTATAGAGTCCGCTCATTGTTATAATTCCCGAAAGAACAGGATGTATCCCGCATTTTGTCTGCAGCAGGCCGGTTATGATGCCGGCCGCCGCTCCGGCCACGGCAGCCATAAATATGCCAAGTATGCAGTGCCCGTTTACGGCCATTATGGCCGATGTCGCAAGGCCGAAAACAAAGCTGCCCTCTGTTGTAAGATCAGGAATATTAAGTATTCTAAAGGACATATATACGCCTATGGCAAGTATTCCGTACAGCAGTCCAAGCTGCAAAGAACCAAGAAACAGTGTCATAAAAGTAACCTCCCAATATTTCGGAAGGATTGCCCTTCCATCTAAAAGCCCAAAGCCCCCGGTTTCCGGGGGCCTCCGGTTTAAAATCAGTCTTCTATTACGATCATATCGTCTGTTATTTCAAAGTCAGCGCCAATCGCATCTTTTGTTGTTTTGTTGATAACAACCTCTGTTCCGGGTACAGCGACAGCGGGTACCTCGGCAGGTGTTTTTCCGTTAAGTATTTCGATAGCCATGTCAGCGCTGATAGCTCCGATCTCTGTGTCGCTGATAGCTACTGTAGCTAACGCGCCTGATGTTACCATAACCGCTGAGCTTCCGTAAACCGCAACTCCGGCCTCTCTTGCCGCCGCCGTAACTACAGGCATAGCGCTCTGTACAACCGCGTCGTTAGGAACGAAAATAGCGTCTACCTCTGAGCAAAGCTGCTGAGCCGCCTGCTGAACCTCTGATGAGTTTGTTATAGCGATCTCTGTGTATTCAATTCCGTTAGCGTCCATGTACTCTTTAGCCTTATTGGCTGTGTCAACCGAGTTTACCTCGCTTGATGTGTAGAGGATACCGAATTTCTTGGCATCGGGTGTGATCTGTCCGGCAAGCTCCAATATTCCATCAACAGGTATAGGGTTTGAGGTTCCTGTAGCGTTCATATCGGGATCCTCAAATGTAGTGAGTACGCCCGCGTTGATAGGGTTGGATACGGCTACGAAAACAACAGGTATATCGCTTTTCATGTTTACCATTGCCTGTGTTGAAGGTGTAGCTATCGTGCATACAAGGTCAA
This sequence comes from uncultured Lachnospiraceae bacterium, assembly GCA_964493235.1. Taxonomy (GTDB): domain Bacteria; phylum Bacillota; class Clostridia; order Lachnospirales; family Anaerotignaceae; genus Metalachnospira. Next base: position 3,460 of record CAZBNY010000041.1, on the reverse strand, counting down.
CGTCGTCTGTTACCATCTGCTGGCAGATAGTGTTGAGCGTTGAGGCGTCGCCCTGAGCGTTTTTATAAATAATCTCCGTATTGCTGTCGTCAAAGCCCTGTGCCGCGAGCTCCGCGATAAAGCCCTCTCTCATGTCCGTAAAAGCGTCGTTATCAGCCATCTGGATAATACCTACGACTGTTTTTTCTCCCGAATCCTCTGTTGTTTCCTCAACAGAATCCTCCTGCTCGGTTTCTGTCGATGACGAGCTGCAAGCCGCCACGCCCATAACCATAACCGCTGATAATGCCATTGCCAGTACTTTTCTTAAATTCTTCTTCATTTTCATCTTCTCCTTTTTCAAATATATTTTATTAAACTTTTTTGTCGGTAATCTCGGGGTCTCCGCATAAAAAAAGCCCCGATAAGCAATTGCTTATCGAGGACGAATCAACTCGCGGTGCCACCTCGTTTCACAGACATTATGTCTGCCTCTGTCAGATACCAACATATCCTAATCTTTAACGCAGATATACGTCCTCGGCTACTTGCTGCCTTTCGCCTCGGCATCTCCCAAATCCATTCCCTAAAAACTCCGGTACCGCACTCACACCAACGGCGACTCTCTGAAACCCTTGTACCTTAGGTACTACTTTTGTTCTCTGAATTTAATAGAATACTACCACAGTTATATTACGCTGTCAACAGTTTTTTATGTTCTTTTTTAAGTACATTTTTGTAAGCTTGTTTATTCGTTGATCCTCTTGGCTACAACGACAAATCTTCCGTTTTCCGTATTGTAGCTGCAGGTCGAAAGCGTAAGTATTTCATCTCCGTACTCGGCCGTCACTCCCGTGTCAAACATCGATGAGCTTTCAGCGCGGCTGATATACTCGTTAAATGTCTCCTCATCGCTCAGATCCGTATAGTTATAGTATCTGAAAACGTCAGTCTCTTCCTGATAATACACCCTTGAATAGAACGCCGATATTATCTCATATTCGCCCTTACCGCTCAATGTGTAATACTCAATGGTCTGATGCTCCTTGTAGAACTCGCTTCGGCTGTAGTCCAGCAGATCGGCGAACATCGTACCGTTTTTCATATTATGTCCGTAGATTATTGTGTGAAGTCCGCCTTCGGAAAAGCCCTCGCCTATAAACGGCGCGCCGCTGCTCGAGGTCTCCCCGTCAAAATTATGGTCTATATAGTATTCGGGATCATTCGGCGTATACATAACCGGATAGTCTATCCTCGTACCGTCTATTTTTATCCAGCCATACAGGTCGCCGTTTTCCTCATGCAGCGTCTTAAGCGCGTCCAGAAAGCTGTCCTTCGTCTCTCCGCTTTCCCCGATTTCCCTGTTTTCCGTGCTGATTTTCGCGACCCGTTCGGCCAGTCTCTCAAAATATTTATCCTCAGACCTGTATCTGAGCAGCGTTCTGACCGCGACAAAGCCGGAAATAAGGAACACAAAAAACAGTATTACCATGATAATACCCGAAACAATATATTTTCTCCGCCGCCGCTTTTTGCGCCTTCTCCTTACGGAGGAGGCGCCGCTTGCGCCGCGGGCGGCGGCGGAACGATTATTTCTAGTTTTTTTCCTGTCCATTATCTTTTTCTTCGTCCGGTTTTTCTCGGCCTTAAGTAAATTATAAGCGCTATTCCCGCAGCGGAAACCGCCATGAGGCCGACCCAAAGCCTGATATTCGCGCTATCGCCCGTCATAGGGACATCGTCCAAAGGCTTTCCGGGTTTATCGCCGCCGCTCGGGTTATCCTCATCGCCGCGGGGATTGTCATTGTCGTTATCTCCCGGATGGTCATTATGATTTTCCGGTGTATCCTTGTCATCAGGGCCGCCGGGCTCGTCCACAAGCGTATTTGTTATGGTAAACATCATGCCGTCCTCGCTTACCGACGATTCATATCCGTCGGGAACCTCGACCTCCTTGACAGTCCATGTATATCCTTTGTCAAGCCCGTTCCATATATGCGCCCAGCTGTTGAACGCGTTCAGCTCCACAGGCTCACCGTACTTCTCGCCGTCACGATAAAGCTGTACGCTCACGCTGTCGGGACGCTCGCCGTTCTCGTCCGAGTCATCGTCCCATACCTTATTGACCGACAGCGATACCAGATCCTCACCGGTCGTGTAGTTATTGAACACCATCGAACCGCCGGAGGACATCTCCTCGCCGTCCTTATAATAGGTTACCGCCGCTTTATATCCGCTGCTTGTCTCAGTCACCTTGACAACAACCGTGTATACCGTGTTGTCGTATATCACTCCGCTGCTTCCGGAGACTGTCTCCGAAACGGTATATGTATACGTTCCCTCTTTTGTAAAGCTCAGCCGGTCAAATGCAATTCTCCTGCCGTCGTTGTCAACAGTCTGGAGTATTTTTCCGTCGCTGTCCTTGAGTACAAACGTATAGTCACTGCCTACGGCGCCGGCGCCGTCCACGTACTTCAACGCCGTCAGGTACACAGACGTTGCCTCCGGCAGTTCGTGTCCGCCGTCTCCGTCTCCGCCTCCGCCAAGATAGTTGTCAAATATCGCCTCGGAAACCTTGTTTGCCTCAATCGTTCCCGTGTCGCCCGTCTTTGTGACGGTATATCCCTTGCTGTCAGTCTCGGTGACCGTATAGGTGATGTCACCTTTAAGTCCCGTTGCGACCTTGGATTCGCCGTGTTTAAGCGTAAATTCAGCCACGCCGTCCACGAATTCCATCTCTCCGTATGTTCCTTTGATTGTCTTGTCGCTCAGCACAACCTTAAAACCAAACTCCTCGTTTATGTCGGCCTTTGAGCCGGAAACGGTTTTCCTGACTATCAACGCGCCGTAATCCGGTGTTCCGATAACCACGTCGCCGTTGCTTCCTATTCCGCCGCCTCTGGTTCCCGAATAATTACCTGTTATGAATACCTGGGCCAGCATATTCGCTTTCTCTATGTCGGCCTCCCCGTCCGTATGGTCGGTATGGAGCGCGATTGCGCTTTCACCTGCCAAGTCGCTCGTGTCTACCTCTGTTCCGTCATTACGTTTCCAGTTATACTCACCGCCGCCAAGCATATACTCCGAAATATCTATCACAGGTGTATCATATGGTGATAGAACTCCTGTATCATGGTCAATATGATCAGCCTCAATATCCTCGGCTAAACCGCTCTGGCTCGTATTATTATATATTACGCCGCCGTCGGTCAGGTATATTTTTGTTCTTGAGGTTCCGCAGCCGGCGATGCCGCCGCCCTCTTTCACAGACTCATTACCGGCAATTTTTACATTGTACAGATAAACTATGCCGTTTTCATAATCTTTATTGCCGCCGTTTACGTATATTCCGCCGCCGCTGAAATGTCCGGCTCCCGTAGCTGTGTTTCCCGTTATACGGACCGTTCCGTCAAGGTTCTCATTAACATAAGCCTTGCAGTTAGAATCCACATATATTCCGCCGCCGCTTCCGGCGGTATTG
>CAZBNY010000040.1:0-12990 GCA_964493235.1 uncultured Lachnospiraceae bacterium | reverse complement strand
AATATGAATATACACGAATTTGGGAAAAATAACGGGTCCCAATGGAATATACCATAAGAACCCGTCGTTTATATGTGTATTTAAATTTTAAATTTAATTGTCAGCCATCTTTAAAGCCACTTCAAAGTTTGCCCTCATGGCGTCGCATGAATCGGCAAACTGCTTAAGCTCTTTTTCGTTCATGTCGATCTCTATAACGCCTTCGATACCGTTTCTTCCGACAATGGCCGGAACGCTGGCAAATACACCCTCCTGACCGTATTCGCCGTGGAGCATTACCGATACCGTGCATACCTTCTTTTCATCATTGAGGATAGTTTTGATTATCTCAACAGCGGAAGCGCCGATTCCAAACTCTGTCGAACCCTTTCCGGCAAGTACAAGCCAGCCGCCATAGCGCGCGTCGCCGGCGATCTTGTCAAGGTCGAGCTTTCCGTATGTGTCAGGATATTCCTCCATAAGCTTGAGAAGGGGTTTGCCGAAGATCGTAGCGCATGACCAGGGAACCATCTGGCTTTCGCCATGTTCGCCCAAAGCGTATGCGTAGATCGATTTCTGGTCGATTCCAAGTTCTCTGGCAAGCATCTTTCTAAGACGGGCGGAGTCGAGAGTTGTGCTTGTGGAAAGGACCTTTCTTTCGGGATAGCCCGTTTTGTATTGGATAAATCTGGCGATAATATCGGCGGGGTTTGTGATGCTGATGATAACTCCGTCAAACTTGGAATTTTTGATACCCTCGACGATGGAGCCCATGCATACCATTGTTTTGCCCATTGCCGTGACCCTGTCTTCACCCTTGCTCATGTCGGGAAGGGGGCCGGCGGAAATCACGCAGATGTCAGCGTCGTCAAGGTCGCTGTAATCGCCGTGCTTTACGTCCACATGGTGAGGGCAGTAAACCGTGGCGTCCGCTGTGTCCTCTGTCTGTGCAATGGCCTTGTCGTTATCGATGTCGATGTAAACGATCTCCTCGCAGACGCCCTGTGTAACAAGGCTGTAGCCTACATGTGAGCCGACATGGCCAGCTCCGATAATAACTATTTTTCTTCTTGCTATGCTCATGTAATTATCCTCCTGATCCAATCAATTATAAAACTTGTACGCAAATTAATACATAAATTATAAACTTATCACGGTTTTTTGTAAATAAAAAAGTTGTCATATGAATTGTTTGTCATATGACAACTTCTTATGGCTCTATAAGAAATCATTAAATAAGGTTTTCCGGATTAAGCACCTCAAGCCCGGGTACAACAAATCTTCCGTCCTTTCTGATGAGTTTATCGTCAAAATATATCTCGCCGCCGCCATATTCGGGAGTCTGGATAAGGACAAGATCCCAATGGATAGCCGACTTGTTTCCGTTATCGGCGTCGTCATAGCAGTTGCCGGGCGTGAAATGGATACTTCCCATTATCTTCTCATCAAAAAGAATGTTGTTCATCGGCTTCGTGATGAAGGGATTGACGCCTATCGCGAACTCACCGACATACCTCGCTCCCTCGTCTGTGTCAAATACATGGTTGAGGCGCTCTGTGTCGTTTCCGCTGCAATCTACTATCTTTCCGTCCTTAAATGTAAGACTGACGTTCTCAAAATTGAAGCTGTTGTATTCCGAGGGCGTATTGTAGGTGATGGTGCCGTTTATGGAGTCCCTGACGGGCGCCGTATAGACCTCGCCATCGGGAATATTGCATTTTCCGTCGCATTTTATCGCCGGAATATCCTTTATCGAGAAGGTTATATCCGTGTTTTTGGCCGTAAGACGAACCTTGTCGGTTTTGTTCATAAGATCAACAAGGGAATCCATAGCCTTTGACATCTTGCTGTAGTCAAGATTGCATACATTATAATAGTAGTCCTCAAAGGCCTCAAGGCTCTGATGCGCACTCTGGGCCATAGACGGAGCCGGATAGCGGAGAACTACCCATTTTGTTTTCGGGACCCTTATTTCGTGGTGGACCGGATTCATATACAGCCTTTCGTAAAGGGACATTTTTTCCGCGGGAACGTCGCTCATCTCGGCAAGGTTGTCCTCGCCCCTCACGCCGATATAGGCGTCCATCTGCGACATCTTTTTCGCCTCGCACCCGGCCATTATTTTGAGCTGTTCCTCGGTGGCGCCAAGAAGTATTTCCCTGTCAAGAGAGTTGGTTGTAAAATCAACAAAGGGGAGCGCTCCCGCCGCGTATATTTCCTTAATGAGCTGCTTTACGAGCGGGAGAGGGTGTACGCCGTTGCAGCTTATGAGTACCTTCTCGCCCTTTTTGACCCGGCAGGAATAGTTAACTAAGTTATATGCCAGTTTTTTAATTCTTTCGTCCATATATAAAAACCTCCTCATGTGATCTATTGTTTTCATTTGACAGAAACAATATTACAACTTTTAAAACAAATTTTGAATATTAAATTGAGAAAAAAAGCAAAAAATGATAAAATAAATTATTATTTAGGATTCGGAAGTGATTTGTATGAGAATAGCTGTGCCGTCGCATAACGGCGATATATACAAAAGCTGCTCAAACAGCAGACAGTTCACAATATTTGAGGTGGAGGACGAAAGAGTGGTAAGCGTCGAAAGACGGTACTCCTTTATAAAAAAGCCCGAGGCCGTGGCCGACCTTCTGGACGAATATAACGTCAGCGTGCTTATCTGCACCGACATAGGCAGCCGCACCAGAAAGGCCATCAGGGAACACCATATCGAGCTGATACCGGGCGTCGTCGGCGAGGTGAATGACGCCATAATCCGCTATCTGAGCGGGGAAAAGATAGGCGTACCCGAATATATGTATACCTGCTTCAACGATGAGGACTAAAGTTTTTGGCGACATTTATTATAAATTTTTCTTTAGGTATTAAAATCCTTGTTTGGTACTGGGAAATAAGGCTTATTAGCATTATAAACTGCCCTCCGGATATATCAGATTACGCAAAGTGTTGTCTGAGTATCCGGAGGGCAGTTTCATATGTATAGACATCCGTTTTATTTTCAGAAAGCCAGAGAACGTTAATAAAAAGTTAGTTTTAGGTAATAGAACAGAAGTGGCAAAATGACGGATAAGGAGCTTCAAAACCTTAGCAGGGCCGACCTGAAACAGGGTAACATTGTCGCATTTTATTACAACAACAAGATATCGGTAAAACGGGCTATCGCGCTGCCGGTAATAAGCGAATGGAGATATGACGGGCTGAAAACGGTGCCCTGCCGGTACAGCGGCCCGGCCTTCAATGACAGCTTTGGTTATAGCCGGACATAACTACTCGGGACATTTTGGCGAAATGAAAGAGGGAGAACGGAGCATGACGCTCTTTACCTGTACGGCGGACGAACGGGTGCGGAAACCGCGCGATGTGTTTGATTTAGGAAATATGATGCGTTAATTTGTTTTTATTCAGCTTTCGGCGTTTTCGACCGTAGAATATATGTACACTCCGCAGATGATAACCGCGGCACCGAGTATCTGTATCACATTGGGTATCTCCCCGAAGCAGAACACACCGAGGATCGTGGCGAACACCGGCTCGCAGAGTTTTACGGCGGAAACATATCCGGGAGTAAGGTATTTGAGCGACCAGCTCACTATGCTGTGGCCGAGAAGATTGCAGAACACCGCCAGACCAAGGCCGATAAGTACTTCCTTTATACCGTATCCGACGATGGGCGTGCCGGTTGCGAGATCGAGGACAAGAAGCGTGACAAGACAGGTCGGATATGAGATCAGCGTAAAGGCACTGGTCGATATGTTCCTGCTGCGCATGAATCTGCCTATGAGCGTATAGCCTGATATAAGTATGGCGGCGACCAGGGCAAGCATATTGCCAAACAACGACGAATTGCCGTCGCTGCCGCCGGCCAGCGCGGTTATTATTCCGCCGCAGATGGTGATGGCTATGGCGATAATGCCTTTTTTAGGGATAGTGCCGTGCATTATGACGCAGAAGCCTATGGCGGCAAAAATAACATCGGTGTCTACGAGTACGGTCGATGAGGCGATAGACGTGTGCTTGAGCGACTCAAACCAAAGCGTGAAGTGCATGGCGAAAAGTATTCCGGCCAGAACGCCCATAAGGGTCTCCTTTTTATTGAGGGTCTTAAGCTCCGGCAAAGTTTTTCTCAAGGACAGCGGGGCAAGGATAGCCACCGTCCATATCAGCCTGTATGTAGCGGTTATAAGCGACGGGGCGTCGGAAAACTTTACGAAGATCGCGGAGACCGACACGCCCAGAACGCCGAGAAACAATATGAGCTTGGGATTGGCTTTATTCATAATAAATACCTCTTATATATAAATTCAAAAAGGATTATATCAGCAGAGAAAATGCTTGTCAATGAATTGTCAGGTTGACATTTCGGAGGTTTGGCAATAAACTCTAAACGGGAGGTTTTAATATGAATAATAAAAAACAGCTTTTGCTGACTATAGTTGTATGCCTTTTGCCGGCGGCTGTCGGCTTGATATTATACGGCAGGCTGCCCGAGCAGATGCCGATACAGTGGTCGTTGGGCGGACAGGTGACGAGCTATGCTCCGAAATGGTATGTGGTGATTGGTATGCCGGTATTTTTCTTCCTGTTCAATATTTTTTGCCACAGAAAAGCTAACAAAAACGATTTTGACTATCCCAAGGCGATGATCTTGTTTATGAAATGGGTGTTTCCCGTCATTTCCGTAATATATACGGGAGCGTCCGTCATAGTCTCCCTGCTGTAAATTGATTTGCCGACCGTATAATCGCGCCGTTTTTTGGAAATACTCTCCCATGAGGTGATACCTATGGGAAGAACAGGTCAAATAGTGTCGGGTGTAGTCATATCGGCGGCGGTTTTCGCGGCGGGAGCCGCGTTGTCATACTTTTATATAAATGAGAATATCCAGACCGCTGAAAAGACCGGGCCCTCGGAGGAGACGGAAACTACGGACAAGACCAAGGGTGTACAGCAGGTGTCTGTTACGGAGGGACTTGCGGAAACCGCTGAATTCAGCTACGAGATATATAATGAGGATACGGATACCACCGATATTATAATGGGAAGCTGCCCGTTTGAGCTTATAGGCAAAAATCTGTCCGATGTCAAGGAATACTATCCGGACTGGAGGGTAACGTCGTTCTCATCTGAGAAGGTCATACTCCAAAAAAATGTCGGCGGCAAAAATGACGACAGATATATTGTCGGCGTTTACGACGACTATGTCGCGGTGTTCTATGAAAGCAGCGAGGACGGCATATATATGATGACTGAGATACCCGTTGCCGGACTTGAAAGCGATAAGCAGAAAATGCTGAACGAGGGCATATATGTCGAGGGCAGGGAAAGGCTCAACAGGATCCTGGAGGATTACAGCAGCTGATGTATGACAAGTCTGTTAATGCTTTTACAGACAATCGTAGCCATTGGCGCTATAATAAGGAACGTGAATTTCCCCAAAACTATTCACAACGAGGCCGCCCTTGGCGGTTTCAATAAAAGGAGCAGTTTTCCGCCAATGACTGCTTCTTTTTTATTGCTGAAAAATAAAGCTTACCGCTGTAATGGCCGGCGCCATAAGGAGATGTAAAAAGTGCTTCAATCACAGGCATTCGTTGTTTTAAATGTTTTCTGTCTCCATCGGCGTTTGACTTAAGAAATACGAAATTTGTTTTCTTAAGTCAAACCGCCTTGCGGGCGTAATATAAGAATTATTTGAAACAGCCGCTATTGACCTGAAGCAACAAAAATAATATACTTTTATTGTAATAATTTAGGACGGGGAGAACATATGACAAAGGGCGAGGAAGCAATCTTAAATAATAAAATAATGAACGAAATAATAAACGGTGACGCAGTATTCAGCGACGAGACAGAAACCTTTCTGTTTCCCTTTGAGCCGAACGAGAATGACGAGGTGCGTGTAAGGCTCAGGGTAGGGACCGGCGACGCGGAGGCGGTTTACGTCGTATCAAATAACGAGGCTTGTCTGATGAAGCTGGAAAGGAAAAAGGACATATTTGAATATTATTCATTTACTTTTCCGCCTGAAAGTGAGAACAGGGCATATTACTTTAGAATAATCTGCGGCGGAGAGATATATTACTATAACAGATACGGTCTGTCAAAGGAGATTAACGAGGAGGGCAGCTTCGTCATTGACAGGCATTATAAAACACCCGACTGGGCGAAGGGCGCCGTGGGGTACCAGATATTTACTGACAGATTTTATAACGGTGACAGGAAAAACGACGTTAAGGACAATTAGTATGACTACCTTGGCAAAAAGGCAAAGGCTGTAAGCGACTGGAACGCTGTCCCTGAAAACAGCGATGTGTCCAATTTCTATGGGGGAGACCTTCAGGGAGTGATCGATAAGCTGGACTATTTGAGCGGACTTGGTATAGAGATGATATACTTCAATCCGTTATTTGTGTCGCCCAGCAATCATAAATACGACATTCAGGACTATGAGCATATCGATCCACACTACGGAGTGATCGTAAAGGACACGAATAAGGCCAGGGACAAATATATCGTAAGGACTGCCTCAAAGGAAAATCTGGAGGCCAGCGACAGGCTTTTTGCCATATTGACAGAGGAGGCGCACAAAAGAAATATAAAGGTAATAATTGACGGGGTCTTTAACCACTGCGGCTCGTTCAGCAAATGGATGGATAAAGAAAAAATATATGAAAGGGCCGGAGGATATGAGAAGGGCGCATATGGATATGAGGACAGTCCATACCATGACTATTTCAAATGGCTGGGCGGCGAATGGCCCGATAATGAGGAATATGAATCATGGTGGGGACACAAAAATCACCCGAAGCTCAATTACGAAAAATCACGGGAGCTGTTTGAATATATAATGAAAATAGCCGAGAAGTGGATAACTCCGCCTTATAACGCCGACGGCTGGAGAGTTGACGTCGCGGCTGATCTGGGATTTACGAGGGAATACAACCATAAGTTCTGGAAAGAATTCAGAAAGAGAGTAAAGATGGCTAATCCGGAGGCCGTAATAATCGCGGAGCATTACGGAGACGCGGGCGAGTGGCTGAATGGCGACGAATGGGACACGGTTATGAATTATGACGCCTTCATGGAGCCGGTGTCGTGGTTTTTCACGGGAATGGAGAAGCACAGCGACAGCTTTGACGGTGGAAAATTCTGCAACGGCAAGGAATTTGAGAAATTGATGACGGCCAACACGATAAATATGGGAGTACATGCTCTCATGGTCGGCATGAATGAAATATCCAACCATGACCATTCCAGATTTTTAACAAGGACCAATCTAAAACCCGGCAGACTTGCGAACAACGGAAGTGAAGCCGCCGGAGAAGGGGTAAACTTGGGAATTATGAAGGAGGCCGTTGCGTTTCAGTTGATCTGGCCCGGACTTCCTACAGTATATTATGGCGATGAGGCGGGAGTTGCAGGCTGGACTGATCCGGACAACAGACGTACCTATCCGTGGGGAAAAGAAAACAAAGAGCTGCTTGAGTTCCACAGGGAAATGATAAGGATAAGAAAGTCAAATCCCGTGCTGAGAACAGGCGCTTATAAGTTTATCTATTCCGACTATGGCGTTGTTGCCGCATCAAGATTTGACGACAAAATACAGATAAGCGCCGTCTTTAATAACTGCGCTGAGGAAAAGACCCTATTGCTGCCGCTGTGGCTCGCGGGAGCCGATACCTTAGGAAGGGCCGAAACGATGCTTGAAAGCGCGGAAAGCTCCTTCAATACCGGAGGAAAGGTATATAAGATCAAGGACGGCTGTATCGAGATAGCCGTAAAGCCATATGGCTGTATAATATTGAAAAGCGAATGATGATCATGGACATTAACATTATCTACAGTGACAAAAGCATAGTTGTCGTGGAAAAACCTGTCGGAATACCGTCCCAGCCTGATAAGACAGGCGACATGGACTTACAGACTATGCTTGCGGAAAAATCAGGCTATGCGGGAGTTGTCCATAGACTGGACAGACCGGTCGGCGGACTTATGGTATACGCTCTCAATAAAAATTCCGAGGTCTTTCTCTCTAAGGAAATGGCAGGGGAGGGCTTTGGAAAGACATACTATGCCGTATGCTGTGGAAGGCCTAAGGCCGACAGCGGAACGCTGAGGGACTGGCTTGTAAAAAATCAGAGACTTAATATTTCCGCTGTTGCCAATAAAGACAGTAAGAACGCTAAGGAGGCCGTTCTGGATTATTCGGTCATTAAATGCATAGATGATAATGAATTTGGCTGTCTGTCGCTGCTTGAGATAATCCTTCATACGGGCCGCCACCATCAGATAAGAGTACAGACCGCCAACGCGGGAATACCGCTTTGGGGAGATACAAAATACAACCCGTTGTTTAAGCGGGGATATTATAATGTAAGTCCGGCGCTTTATTCAGGAAAGCTGGAATTCATTCACCCTGAGACAAAAAAGAAGGTCAGTTTTGAGAAAAAGCCCGAATTTCCGCCGTTTTCTTTGTTCATATAAAGTTTACATAATTTTTTTGAAAAAATTAAAAAAAACACTTGCATTTAATTATTTATGTGCTATAATGATTAGCAAATGAAGAAAAGAAATAGAAAGCCTTTAAAGGTTTTTTATTTTGAGATCGAATTAGCACTCGCAACCTCGAGTGGCTAATAACAAAAAATAAACAGAATATTTGAACCACCGCGGGATAATAATTTATCTAAGGAAACATATTTCCTGAAGCGGCAAAAGGAGGCAAAAAATATGCTTTGTGAAAGATGTCATAAAAATGAAGCGACCGTACATACAATGCAGGTCGTAAACGGAGAAAAAACGGAACACTATTACTGCGAAAGCTGTGCTAAGGAAACGGGATTTGACAATCCTATCTCGTTCCAGGATATATTCCAGGGACTATTGAATTTTACCTCGCCCAAGCAAGGAGAATTTTCAAATCCGTACAGGAGTACGGCGCTTAAATGCCCCGAGTGCGGAATGACCTATGATGAGTTGAGAAGAAACGGAAAGTTCGGGTGCAGCTCATGCTATGAGGCCTTTGACCCGTATATCAGCGGTTCACTCAAAAGCATTCACGGCAACAGCTCGCATAAGGGCAAGGTGCCCAAGCGTAACGGAGGTACGCTGCTTAAGAAACATGAGCTTGATGATCTGAAGCGCAGGCTCGTGGAGGCCATATCCAAGGAGGAATATGAGGAGGCCGCGGTACTTCGTGACAGAATAAGGGCGCTGGAGGGAGATGAGAAGCATGAGTAAATGGTATGAGAGCGAAAAATGCGGCAGCGGCATTATTATTTCCAGCCGTGTAAGGCTTGCCAGAAACCTTAAAAAATATAATTTCCACAACAAGCTTTCAGACGGTGACGCTGAGAAAATGATAAACGATGTTAAAAATTCGATTTTGGACAGCAGAACAGTTTTCGGAGAGCAGTTCAAATACATTCCCGTTAATACGATGAGCGGAAACGAGAAGTTCGCTATGGTGGAAAAGCACGTGATAAGTCCGGAGCTTATGAAATCCAATAAACCATGCGGGGTCCTTGTGAAAGACGACGAAACGATAAGCATTATGCTTAACGAGGAGGATCATGTAAGAATACAGGCCATTGCAGCCGGCGACAACATTGATGAGGCATTCGATTTGGCTGATAAGATAGATAATTTGATTGAGGAAAGCGTTGAGTTTGCCTTCAGCGAAAAGTATGGCTATCTCACAAGCTGCCCCACAAACGTCGGCACCGGGCTCAGGGCATCATATATGATGCACCTGCCGGAGCTGGAAAAAACGGGACAGATAAAAAGTGTTGTGCAGACCATATCCAAGTTCGGCATCACCGTGAGAGGTATCTACGGCGAGGGCAGCGAGGCTATGGGCAGTGTGTATCAGGTCTCCAACCAGGTAACACTGGGACAGAGCGAGGCCGATATAATAAGCAACCTCAAAAAGGTCGCCGCTATAATCGTTCAGCGTGAGAAAGAGCTTCAAAACAGGGCCTATGGATCGTATAAAGACGACGTTGAGGACAGAGTCTGGCGTTCCTATGGAATACTCAAAAACGCCAGAAAGCTTTCCGGCAAGGAGGCAATGCAGCTCATATCCAACCTTATGGAGGGAAAGAGTATGGGAATCGAGGGAATTCCCAAATGCTCCGTCGGTCTTGTGGAGCTTATGATAAACGTACAACCGGCCGGCTTGCAGGTGGCGAACCATACTGAAATGACGCCGGAGGAAAGAGACAAATACAGAGCGGAATACATCAGGAAAATGTTTGAATAAATCCGTTGAAAACCAGCGGTAAAGGAGTGATAATTATGCAGGGTAATTTTACTGAAAAAGCAAGAGAGGCCATAACAAAGGCGCAACAGTACGCAGTGCAGCTCGGACACAACTATGTAGGAACCGAACATATACTGCTCGGTCTTTCCGGAGTGAAGGACAGCGTAGCGTCAAAGGCCATTGAGGCCCAGGGAGTCAGCGAAGAGGCTATCATAGAAAAAATAGAGGAGCTTGTAGGCACAAACAACAGCGGAGGATATTATCCGCAGGACTACACTCCCAGAACAAAGCGTGTCATTGATATGAGCGTACAGGTAGCCATTAAAATGGGCACCGGATATGTCGGTACCGAGCATATCCTCATAGCGCTCATGCAGGAGAGAGACTGCATTGCTGTCAGAATACTGGCGTCTCTTGGAGTAAACGGACAGAAAATGTATGAGGATATTATGTCGATGATAGGCGAGGGAGGCTCCTCAGCTTCATCGGGAGACGGAAAGGGAAGCGCTACGCCTACCCTTGACAAATTCAGCCGTGACTTTACAAAAATGGCGGCCGAAAGCAAGTTTGACCCGATCGTTGGCAGGGACAAGGAGATCGAGCGTGTCATTCAGATACTCAGCAGAAGAACAAAGAACAATCCATGCCTTGTAGGTGATCCCGGTGTCGGCAAATCGGCCATTGTCGAGGGTCTGGCACAGGAGATATATAACGGCAACGTACCATCAACTCTTAAGGACAAAAGGATAGTATCACTTGACCTTTCGTCTATGGTAGCCGGTTCTAAATACAGAGGCGAGTTTGAGGAAAGGATCAAAAAGGTAATTGACGAGGTAAAGGCGGCAGGCAATGTTATCCTGTTCATCGACGAGATCCATACCATTATCGGAGCAGGCGGAGCCGAGGGCGCCATAGACGCATCAAATATCCTTAAGCCGTCACTGGCAAGGGGAGAGGTACAGCTTATCGGAGCGACCACTCTTGAGGAATACAGGAAATACATCGAGAAGGACGCTGCCCTTGAAAGACGTTTCCAGCAGGTAATGGTAAACGAGCCAAACGAGGACGAAGCGATAGAGATGCTCAAGGGCCTCAGAGACAAATATGAGGCTCATCATAACGTAAAAATAACGGACGAGGCCATAGTCGCCGCGGTAAAAATGTCATCGAGATATATTACGGACAGATTCCTGCCGGATAAGGCTATCGACCTGATGGACGAGGCCGCCTCAAAGGTAAGGCTCAAAACATATACGGCGCCTACCAATGTGAAGGAGCTTGAGGACAAAATAGCCTCGCTTGAAAAGGATAAGGAAGAAGCCATCAAGACGGAGGAGTTTGAGAAGGCCGCCAAGGTAAAGAAGGAACAGACCGCTCTTAAGAAACAGCTTGAAAGCGCTAAGAAGGAATGGGACGATAAGAATACCAAGACGGAGCAGGTAGTCACGGAGGAAGAAATAGCCGACGTGGTATCAAAGTGGACCGGCGTTCCGGTACAGTCGATCCGTCAGGAGGAAAGCGAGAGGCTCATAAACCTTGAACAGATACTCCATGAGCGTGTTATCGGTCAGGAGGAAGCCGTTACAGCAGTGGCAAAGGCTATAAGACGAGGCAGAGTAGGACTTAAGGATCCTAAACGCCCTATCGGCTCGTTCCTGTTCCTCGGCCCTACAGGCGTAGGAAAAACCGAGCTTTCCAAGGCGCTTGCGGAGGCGCTTTTCGGCGACGAGAACGCGATGATAAGGATCGATATGTCCGAGTACATGGAGAAGCATACGGTATCTAAAATGATCGGTTCACCTCCGGGATATGTAGGATATGAGGAGGGCGGACAGCTTACCGAGAAGGTAAGGAGAAAACCCTACAGCGTAATTCTTTTTGACGAGATAGAGAAGGCGTCGCCCGACGTATTCAACGTAATGCTCCAGATACTTGACGACGGACATATTACCGACGGCCAGGGCAGAAAGGTAGACTTCAAGAATACCGTCATTATTATGACGTCAAACGCCGGCGCTAAAGACATTATCGCACCCAAAAAGCTTGGTTTCACTACAGATACCAGCGAGGAAAAATCCTATTCGGCCATGAAGGATACGGTAATGGCGGAGATAAAGCACACATTCAAGCCGGAGTTCATAAACCGTATTGACGATATTATCGTATTCCACCCTCTTAATGAGGAGAATGTCAAGGACATCGTAAGGCTCATGGCAAGCGAGATCGTCAAGAGGGTAAAGGAAAATATGGATATAGACATAAGCTTTACCGACGAGGCGGTCGCTCTCATCGCTAAGGACGGCTTTGATCCGGCATACGGAGCAAGACCTCTCAGACGTGAGCTCCAGTCAAGGGTCGAGGACAGATTTGCCGAGGAATTCCTAAAGGACGCTATCAGAAGCGGAGACAGCGTGACAGTTGACGTTGCGGACGGAGAACTTGTATTCAATACAGGAAAAGAAGCGGCGGCAACATCTGAAAATTGATTTAAGACAACGTAAGACAGGTATATGTCACATCATTATAAGAAACAATAGATACTAAAAAGTCCTGAATGGCGGCTGTAGCGCTAACGCGGCCGTGCCGAATCCGGCATGGCCGCTTTTTTCCTTGCGATCCTCGCTGTTTAGGACTTTTAATTATTTCTGTGTTTTCTTTTTCGGACGCTCCTTAGCTTACCACTTATTTTTATATAACGAGAACAAATAAAATCCTATCTTTTTTGTGTACATTTT
>CAZBNY010000039.1:0-13050 GCA_964493235.1 uncultured Lachnospiraceae bacterium | reverse complement strand
TAAAATGGAGACTCATCGCCATGTATTTGGGCCTTGTTTTCATAGTGATGATAGTGACAGGCTCATTTATATTGCTGAGTATGAAAAGCACTGAAATAGATAAAGCCAAAACACAGCTTGAGCTGTATGCCGAAAAGGTGAGCGAACAGGTAGTGGAAAGCTACGACGAGGCGGATTTCCAGACGGGCCTTGAGCAGTTTACGAGAACAAGCTCGTCAAGCAGCCAGATACAGGGTAATATTATCAACGAGTACAGCGAGACTGTAGCCTCGACCGCGGTTTCACAGCCGCCGTTTCCGAATTATAAAAATTCGGTCGTCGGCATGGCTCTCGCAGGAGATATAGGCTTTGACGATTCCAGAAAGGATCTGGAGACGGACGCCACTTGGATATGCTATGCTATGCCGGCCATGACTATTAACGGCAATGTCAAGTATGTTGTTTACGCGCAGATGAACGCCTCCTCAATGCAGGAGAGCCTTGCGCAGACGACAAGGACGATCATAGTTGCCGTTCTTCTGGCGTTTGTGCTGGCGGTGCTGATGGCGTATGTATTCGCCAAGACCATTACGGGACCTATACATCAGCTTACCGAAAAGGCCAAGCTGTTGGCCGAAGGCGACCTGAAACAGACGGTTGAGGTATATTCAGAGGACGAGATAGGACAGCTTTCCGAAAGCTTTAACTATATGGCTTCAGAGCTTAATAAAACCGTAGGCGAGACTTTCAGGGAGAAAAATAAGCTGGAAGCTATCCTGCACAACATGACGGACGGTGTCATATCATTTGACAGAAACGGCGAGATAAGCCATGCCAACACTGTCGCCGCGGAAATGCTTGAGGTTGATAAGCTGGACTTTACGCTGGATACGTTTACGAAAAAATATGATTTGGAGCTTGACGAGCAGGAAAAAAACGAGGAGGAAGGACAGGCGGTTCAGCTCCAGTATACATTCCCTGTAGGAAAGAAATATATCAATGCCAGTTTCTCGCCGTATTTCAACGAGACGGAGGAAATAGAGGGAATAGTTGTAGTTCTTCAGGATATAACAAAACAGAGGAAACTGGACGAGATGAGAAGGGAATTCGTGGCAAATGTTTCCCACGAAATGAGGACGCCGCTGACGACTATAAAGAGCTATACCGAGACGCTGATGTTAGGCGCGTTGGACGAGAGAGACATGGCAATGGATTTCCTGAACATAATAAATACCGAAGCCGACAGAATGTCGTTTCTTGTAAGGGACCTGCTGCAGCTTACAAGGTTTGACAATAAGCAGGTGACGTTCAAATTCGGCAAGGTCAATATTAACGAGCTTATATCGGACAACGTGCGTCAGAACAAAATACACGCTGACAACAAGGGACAGAATATCATACTTGAGCTGTGGCCAGATAACGACGCTTATGTTGTCGCCGACAGGGACAGGGTGAATCAGGTAATAAACAACATTACGACAAACGCCATAAAATACAGCCCTGAGGGAGCGACAATAAGGATATACGTTACCGAGGACAAAAACTGGTATAAGATAAATGTCGCCGATACAGGCATGGGAATATCCAAAGAGGATCTGCCGAGGATATTCGAGAGGTTCTACAGAGTTGACAAGGCCAGAAGCCGCGCTATGGGAGGTACGGGTCTTGGACTTGCCATAGCGAAGGAGATAATGGAGGGCCATGACGGAAAGCTGACTGCGGAAAGCGAGTACGGAAAGGGCACAACGATGACGATGTGGTTCCTCAAGGGGCAGGAAAGCAAAATAAACGATACCTCAGACGATTTTGAGTAGGGGTATTCTATTTGTAACTTAACAGTAAGCCCAGTGTAATATAACTGTAACATGGTGGTTATATAATATATCCATAACAGCTATATTGCACGGCGGGCGTCGCTTCGCCGTGGATATAAAAAGGCGAGGAGGCGCAGAATATGAGAAGAATTAAATTATTAGCAATTCTCACAGTTATTATAACTATGCTTGTTTCTGTGAACGCGTTCGCCGCTGTATATGACGGAGAGCCTGATGTGATAGAAATAACAGGCGGAATAGACATGGAAAAAATATATGAGTCCACCTTCGATGAGACCAGGACTATTACTGGCAAGGCTGAATGTGGAACAGTTATAGTGATAAATGTCTGTACTGAGGACGACGATGATGTGCTTAATGTAGTCAAAACTTATGAGATAGAAGTAGGTATAAGCGGATATTTTTCCAAAAACATAGGTCTTTATGAGGGGGAGAATATCATAATCATCAGCGACAGCGACAACAATGCTACTATTGTGGCAATGATCAGAAGGAAAAGCGAGGAAATAAAGAACAGGCTTGAGAGGGGTATTTATATACCGGGAAACCTATGCGCCTCGTTTCTGACGTTTTCTATGGACTGAAAAATTGACCGGATCAAGTCCGGAAGATAAATAAGCGGTGATAAAATGAAGTATAATAAGCTGACTAATTTCGCTATATTTGTACTTGTAGCCGCGGCTGTGTTTCAGACCGGTAAGTTATGGCTTGGGAATACCGAAAGCCATAACTTTTTTTATTCTCTCTATTCCAGCACCGGAAGGGAAATAAATGAAAATGATAAAAGCTATAATATTATTGAACCGGAAAAGACAGTTGTAGGCTACGGCAACAGAAAATTTAATATTTTATACGACAACGGAGGCTCGTCCTCAATAGTCGGACTTTCGGAAAATGTAATAGAGGACGTACTGCGAAACGGAAGCTTTGAGACTGTCTCGCAAATAAGCTGGGCGGACTATATAGAGGGAAAGGCCGTATTGATGAAATACCCGTTTAGTATTTCGTCTATGGAATATCTGAGAGGATATGGAGTAAACAACAGCGAATTCCTGAACAATGTAAAAAGCGTAAATTATGTCGTTATAGTGCCGGGCAGCGGAAGCTCAGAGACAACAAGCTGCTATTTCATTGATAGCGGCACCTCAGAGGCTTATTTGTTTTATGTCGGAGGGCAGGAGTCGGCGTCATCGCTGTATAACGCCATACAGAATATGCAGTATTCCGGAGGCTCCGGCATAGACTATATATCTACGGTTCAAAGCGGACTTAATATTTTTGACAGCATATACGTACCGCAGTGGACAGACGGCGAGTATGTGTACAATGCTGTTAAGACAGTTAATCCGTTTAAAGACGAAAACGGCGGAATAAGCATGGTAAGTCTGGGCGAATGCGTGAACAGCTTTTTTGACAACTATATTTCGGGCGAGGACGCTTCTCAGGTCAATGATGTCTATACTTTCAGCAACGATAATATAGTAGTCAAATACTACGAAAACGGTGTGCTGGAATACTATAATTATGATACGGGTGCGCCAAGCGGAGAGCAGACGATCGCCAGTGCCTACACGATAAGCAGTAATTTTGTCAAAAAGGACAGCTTTATTAAGAATGACATTTATCTTTCGGGCGCCGAGACAAGAACTGACGGACTTGTTTTCTACTATGACTATGCGATCAATAATGTGCCTGTAAGATTTTCGGACGAGATGGCTGCGGAAACCGGTATGAGCCATGCTATAGAGGTCGTAGTCAGCAATGACAGCGTTAAGCGGTATAAGAGATACGCCGCGGAGCTTGAGCTGGATACGGACGCTGAGGCCGTTATAAATGTGGATATGATCTCCGCCTGGGACGACGCCATTATGAACTACAGCGGTACAGAGGAGGTCACTTCGGTCTCCGATATGTACATTGGTTATTATTTGGACAGCGAAGAGGATATTTATATCAAGTGGTTTACTTCGGTAAATGGCAGCACCATAGTCGGAGAAACCTATAGATGAGGTGAGAGAGTTGGACTGGGGAAAGACTAAAAAAATAATAATCTTTATACTCATAGTCCTCAATATAGCGCTGTTTATGATGAATAAGTATTATAACAACGACTATAGGCTGTCCCAGTCTGAGGAGACGGCTATATATAAGCTGCTCTCACAAAACGGGATAGGGATATACACCGACCTGATAGAGGAATATAAGCCGATGAAGCAGCTTGACGTGACGGTCGCGGCGCCTGATATTGACGAGCTTAAGAGTATGTTCTTTGATGAGGGCGAGAGTGTGGATATAGAAATCGAATTTGACCAGGTCATACTGAGAAGCTATTCGGCAGAGCTGATTGCCGAGGACAGCAGGCTGAGCTATAGCTGCCCGACCGGAAGCGGGGAAATAAGCGGACTTGGAAAGGACGCGGCAAAGAAGCTGTCGCGGTCATTTATGGATAAAATGGGTGAAAGCTATTCCGGATATGTGCTGGACAGGATAACGTATAAAAACGGCGGCTACCAGCTTGAATACTATGAGCATTACAAGGGATATAAGGTGTTCTGCAATTACTGCATATTTTTCATTGACGACTATGGCATAAAAAGCATCGAGTCGGAGAAATATGACATAAACGGCTTTGTTGAGGAAAGCAGGGAGATCTGCGCTTCCTCCGACGCGGTCCTTACATATATGTACAGCAACAGGGAAAGCACCGGAAAATTTATTGAGAGCATGGAAATAGGGTACACTCTAAGAGAATCGGAGGAAATAGTAGACGGCTCTAAAATAAGGCTCGTTCCCTGCTACTATATTTATTTGCTCAACAATGAAGAACCGTTTGTCGTATATGCCTATACAAATACGGCTAAAAACAGCGGATTGAGTGTTGCGGCCGACAGAGCCGATGTTCAGGACACACAATAGCGGCAAAGGAAGTGAGAGCCGGAGGGCATAAACAGATATAAAAACAAAGGGTTTAGAACATCATCGAGAGACTTTGTTTTATTCTCGGCGAAAAGCGCGAAGGCTCTGCCGGCTATTTCGGGAAACTCTTTGTTTTACTGACTCTTATGTTACTTAGTCAGCTTTTTATACAGCCTAAGACAGTGCGAGGACACTGTCTTATTTTATTTGTGACATTTTGAACGCCGTGCAAATATAATAATATTAAGAGTTATTGCCAGAATAAAAATCCGGTGCTATAATAAAACAGAATATGCGCTTAATAAATATGTAACAAATTATAAAATCAGATAAATAGAGAGATGTTTATAGATATAACAGCGTTTTGGTTGTTGGGAGGATATTTGATGGGGAAATTATTTGGCACTGACGGAGTCAGAGGAGTAGCCAATACAGAGCTTACGGGACGATTGGCCTATGATCTCGGAAGGGCCGGGGCCTACGTGCTTACTAAGGAGACTTATCATACGCCGAGGATCTTGGTCGGCATGGATACAAGAATATCGGGAGATATGCTGGAGTCGGCTTTGACAGCGGGCATCTGCTCGGTGGGGGCGCACGCTGTTTTGGCTGGGATCGTCCCTACTCCTGCTGTGGCCTATCTTGTGAGAAAATATAACCTTGACGCCGGAATAGTTATTTCCGCTTCGCATAATCCGGTTGAATACAATGGTATAAAGTTTTTTAATAACGAGGGATATAAGCTCAGAGACGAGCTTGAGGACATGATCGAAAGCATCGTTCTTGGTGAAAGCGATGATCTTCCTAAGCCGACGGGAAAGCTTATCGGAACAAAGAGCATTGCCGAGGACGCGCTCGATGACTATATCGAGTTCCTTACCTCGGCTGGAAGTGTAAGATTTAAGGGCATAAAGGTCGCCATTGACTGCGCCAACGGGGCGGCGTATAAGGCCGCGCCTATCGCGCTGTTGAATCTGGGCGCGGAGCTTTGCATTATTCATAATGAACCTAACGGAAACAATATCAATCTTAACTGCGGCTCCACGCATATTGAGTCCCTTAAAGAGCTGGTAAGGGAAAACGGAGCGGATATAGGCTTCGCCTTTGACGGAGACGCCGACAGATGCCTTGCCGTAGATGAAAACGGAGAGCTTATCGACGGGGACAAAATACTCGCCATATGCGGTCTTTACCTTAAGGAAAGGGGCAGACTGCCGGGAAATACTGTTGTCGGAACGGTTATGAGTAATATGGGACTTTCCGTAATGGCAGACAAGTATGGTATAAATATTGAGCAGGCCAATGTGGGAGACAGGTATGTTATAGAGAAAATGCTTGAAGGCGGCTATACCCTTGGCGGAGAACAGTCGGGTCATATAATTTTCAAGGATTACAATACTACCGGCGATGGCATAATTACGGCCATACAGATGCTCACGGTGCTTAAGACAAGGGGCTGCAAGGCCAGTGAGCTGGCGCGGATAATGGATATTTATCCACAGGTGCTTGTCAATGCCAGAGTAAAGAACGAGAATAAAAACAGCTATATGGAAAATGATGAGGTCAGAATAGCTGTGGAACAGCTTGAAAAGAAGTTTGAGGGCCAGGGCCGTGTGCTGATAAGGCCGAGCGGGACCGAACCCTTGGTAAGAGTGATGATAGAAGGAAAAGACATAAATCAAATACAGAAAGATGCGGAAATACTTGCTTCAATAATCGAGCGTAATTTGCAGTAAGGAGGTATTCCATATGTGCGGAATCGTAGGATATATAGGTAAGCAGCAGGCTCCATCAATACTTATTGACGGTCTCAGTAAGCTTGAATACAGAGGATATGACTCTGCGGGGGTCGCTGTATATGACGGAAATGAAATAAATGTTCTTAAGGCGAAGGGAAGGCTCTCAAACCTTATTAAGCTTATGCTCGAAAATCCTTTAAGCGGAACACTTGGCATAGGACACACCAGATGGGCCACACACGGCGCTCCGTCGGACATCAACGCGCATCCACACATGAGTGAGGACAGGAAAATTGCCGTTGTTCATAACGGAATAATAGAAAATTACATGGAAATAAAGGAGGAGCTGCTTGCCAAGGGCTGCCATTTTGTGTCGGAGACCGATACCGAGACTATAGCCTGCCTTATCGACAGCTACTACAAAGAAGGCATGAGTTTTGAGGATGCGGCGTTTAAAACCGTATCAAGGCTCGAGGGTTCATATGCTCTGGGAATCATATGCAGGGACTGCCCTGATAAGCTTATTGCCGTAAGGAAGGGCTCGCCGCTTGTAATAGGAAAGGGCGTGGGAGAGAATTTCATTGCCAGTGATGTTCCGGCGCTTCTGAACTATACAAGAGAGGTATATTTCCTTGAGGAGGACGAGATCGCGGTAATTACTGATAAGGACGCAACGATTTACGACAAGGACAGAAACGCCGTAAACAGGGAAGTATATCATGTTACCTGGGATATAGAGGCTGCCGAAAAGAGCGGATACGCCCACTTTATGCTCAAGGAGATACATGAACAGCCAAAGGTAGTGCGCGAGACGATACTTAAAAGGGTCCCTGAAAACGGTGACGGCATTGTGCTGGACAACATAAAGCTCGATAAGGAGGAGCTTGACAATATAGACAGGATATATGTTGTGGCCTGCGGTACGGCTTACTATGCCGGACTTATAGGAAAGCACCTTATTGAGAAAATATGCAGGATCCCGGTGATCAGTGAGGTCGCCAGCGAGTTCAGATACAAGGACCCTATTCTTGACGAGAGAACACTGCTCATAGTCGTTTCCCAGTCGGGAGAGACTGCCGACACGCTTGAGGCGCTCAGAATCGCCAAGAGAAGCGGGGCAAGAGTGCTCGCGATAGTGAACGCTGTCGGAAGCTCTATAGCCAGGGAGGCCGACGATGTATTCTATATCCTTGCCGGGCCTGAGATCGCTGTTGCCTCCACAAAGGCGTATTCGGCACAGGTCGCCGCCATGTATATACTGACCTGCCATATAGCCATGTCTGTCGGAAAGATGACTGAGGAGGAATTCAAGACCATAAAGAATGAGCTGTATACGATCCCGTCTAAGATCGAGCTTATTCTTAATAAAGAGTCTATAGAAAGAAAACTCGCGGCTAAATATAAAGATGTAAGGAATGTATTTTTTATCGGAAGGGGACTTGACTATCTTGTGTCCCAGGAGGGTTCCCTTAAGCTTAAGGAGATAGCGTACCTTCACAGCGAGGCCTATGCCGCGGGAGAACTCAAGCACGGGCCTATAGCGATGATCGACGAGAATACGCTCGTTGTGGCTATTGCGACCCAGGAGGAGCTGATAGAGAAAACAATAAGCAATATTAAGGAAGTAAAGGCAAGGGGAGCAAAGACGATGGCCATCGCCATGAAGGGCAACACAAAGATAGCGGAGGTTGCCGATGACGTTATCTATATACCAAGGACTATGGGTATACTGGCGCCTATACTTGCCAATATACCAAACCAGCTTTTCGCGTACTATATGGCTATAAACCTCGGTACGGATATTGATAAGCCAAGGAACCTCGCGAAGAGTGTAACAGTAGAATAAAAATAAAAAACCGTCCGGATAAATACCCGGACGGTAATTTTTTTATCAGTCAAAGGCAAGCGAATGCTTAACTCTGTCGGCCTCCTCGGCGGTCTTAGCGTCGTTCCATCTGTCCATTGTGCCTACAAGATAGCCTGTGATACGGCGGATCCTGTCAAAGTTAACGGGCTTGAAGGTGTATGTCATATCCACAAATTCCCCGTCTATCTTAAGCTCAAGAGATTCCAGCTTTCTTGTGGGATTCTCTTTTTCTATTATATCTATATACTGTTCTATTTCGTTCTGATCCATTGTTCCGTTTATTACAGTTACATTCGTCATAGTATATTACCTCCGATTTATCAATATATTGTTTTATAATTGAGAATATAATACTACATCTTGTTAAAAAAAGCAATATATATTTTAAATATTTAATAATTATTTTTAAACAAAAATAATTATTAAAAAAGCACACATTCAGAAAAATGTGTGCTGGTGGCGGCTTGATTGAACAAATCTGCTGGATTTATTCAATCAAACCGCTTTTTTGTGATTGTGTTTATTGAAGAATATAAACCGTTACTGTTTGCCTGCCCCAGGCAAGCGCTTCATTAACGGAATTGTAACAAAGGTCGATACGATTGCCCTCGATCGCTCCGCCCGTGTCCTCGGCGGTTCCTATTCCGTATCCGGGAATATAGAGCATTGTGCCAAAGGGAATAACGCTCGGATCGACTGCCACGGCGCCTCGTATCGCTACCGTACCGGTTGCGGTGGTCGAAGTACAGCCCTCATCATATTGGGTGTAGCCCGTTGCCACTACCATAAGAGATTTTGAGTATTTGAAATCTCCGGCCGGCGTTGAAACCATACTTGCAGTACCTCTTTCAATTACAGCATTTACAGGCTCGGTGATCACCTCTCGGCTTATTTCCTTTGCCTGAGTGAGATGACCCCCGACATAAGTCTCCTCACTGACAATCTCCACAAGACCGTCAGATCCCTCCTGTATTACTCTTTCGGTACCCTTTGCTAAATCCTCTGTGTCTCTGTATTCAATTGATTTTTCAACCTTTTCGTAAGTTGTGACCTCTCTTACAAGTGTAGAGGAAAGCTCCAGAATCATTCCGTCCTCAAGAGGAGTTCTTTCTGTTATATCCTCCGGAAGATAATACTGACGATCCTCATAGTCGTCTGAAAGGCTGTCAAGAAGCTCGCCGACGGTAAGGGAAGTGGTGCGTACCATACGGGGAACTCCGTCATAATCGATCATAACATGAATGGAGTGTTTGATTTCGATAACGTCTCCGTCATTCACGATATGATCCAAGGCATAGTTGAGTTCATCATCTTCAGATATGTCAATATCCTGAAGTTCAAGAAGTTTTTTAACTGATACAGGTTCAGTTAAGTTAGCTGTTAATTTGTCAGTTCCTTCAATAATTGTCACATTCAAGTTTTCTTTGCTGTATGCGGAAATGCTGCTTCCGCCGAACAATGCCAATAACCCAATCACGATAGCAATTACTCTAAGTCGTTTTGTCATAATTTCCTCCTTAATGGCATTCCCCAAACGATGGTGGGGAATACTGATTATTCCGCCGATCGGAAAATCAGCGGTTTAATCCGGTCTGCGAAAGGCCCTGCCCGTAAGGAAAAAAGCAGGGGCGTTTTGTACAGCCGGTGGTTCCTTACTGACTAACTCTCCTTGATTAATGCGTTTGCATGAAAAATATTTGGCGATGAACTTTTATACTATATGGCCCATTATGCCTATTGGACCATACGCAAATATTATATTAACACAAATGTAACAACTATGCAACAATTATTTTATAAACAGGCTGATTGCGTTATTTTTGGTAATATTGCATATATCTTCTTCGGCAATATTTTTTATGCTTCCTATTTTTTCGACCACATATTTCAAAAGACGCGAGTCATTCCGCTCTCCTCTAAACGGAACAGGGGCAAGGTAGGGGGCGTCAGTCTCGATCAGAATCCTTTCAAGAGGGATCTGTTCTACTACCTCTACGGTTTTGCGGTTGTTTTTAAAGGTAAGACTTCCGCCGATGCCGATATAAAATCCCATGTCTATATAATCCTTTGCCATAGGCGCGCCGCCGCTGTAGCAATGTATGACGCCTTTTCTTACCTTGCTTGCCTTTATTATGTCAAAGCATTCCTGAGATGCCTCCCTTGAATGGACGATAATAGGCATATCAAGCTCCTCAGCAAGCTCGAGCTGGCGTTTGAACCAGTGTCTCTGGTCGTCCCTCGGTGAGAAATCATAGTGAAAATCAAGTCCTATCTCGCCTATCGCCACGACCTTTGGGTGTCCGGAAAGCTCTCTGATAGTATCGATGTCATTCTCGGTCATATTTTTTACCTCATGCGGGTGCACTCCGACAGAAGCGTAAAAAAACGGATATTTTTCGGCCAGCGCAATAGATGCCTTTGATGACGGAATGTCAGAGGAGGAATTGACAACGGTCTCTATGCCCTCATTGGGAAATGAGGAAAGGAGCTCGTCCCTGTCATTGTCAAAACGCTGGTCATCATAATGTGCGTGTGATTCAAAATACATAGTTGATCATTCCTTTGGATTTTTTCAAAAAAGTGGAAGTGCATTGGGCACTTCCACAAATAAAACTGAATTTCAGCTTATATAAATCAGCTTATTGCCGAACCGTCAGCAAAATCAGCCTTATCTACAGACGCTACAGAAAGCTCGCCGTCCTCATTCTCAGCCACAAGGATCATTCCGTAGCTCATCTCGCCCATCATCTTTCTGGCGGGAAGGTTAGTGAGAACTATGACCTTCTTTCCTACCATATCCTCCGGTGTGTAGTGGGGAGCGATACCGGAAATTATCTGTCTTGTCTCATTTCCGATCCTTATCTGGCTCTTGAGAAGCTTTTTGGAGCCGGGCATTTTCTCGCAGGCAATGACAGTTCCGACTTTGAGCTTGATCTTATCAAAATCATCGATAGAAATCTCAGGAACGGCTTCTTCCTCTTTTTCAGCCTCCTCCGCCTTTGTCTGGTTAGCAATGGAAGCGGCCTGGGCATCCTTCATTGCTGTCTCAAGCTCAGCAAGCTCCTTTTTCATATCGATCCTGGGGAAAATGACATCGCCCTTTGTTATCTCTATCTCGGCAGGGAGAGAACCCCATACCTTTGCGCTGTCCCATGTTCTGATTGCCTCGTCCCTGATGCCGAGCTGTTCCCATATAAGCTTGGGAGTGTTGGGCATGAAGGGCTGGATAAGAACAGATACTATTCTTATAGCCTCGGCAAGGTTGTAAAGGGCGTTGGCAAGTTTCGCTCTCTGGGTCTCGTCTTTTGCAAGTACCCAGGGCTGAGTTTCGTCAACATATTTGTTTGCTCGTCTGATAAGAGTCCATATTTCGGCGAGAGCGTCGGAGAAAAGCATCTTGTCAAGAAGCTCGTCCGCCTTTTTTGTAACCGCAGCGGCAGTCTCTTTCAATGAAGCGTCAAACTCCGTAGCCTCTCTGTCGGCAGGGAGCTTTCCGCCAAAATATTTGTCGATCATGCCGGTCGTTCTGGAAACAAGGTTTCCAAGGTCATTGGCGAGGTCGGAATTGATCCTCTGAATAAGAGCCTCATTTGTGAAGTTTCCGTCCTGACCGAAGGCGATCTCACGGAGCAGGAAGTAACGGATAGAGTCAACGCCGTATCTGTCAACAAGTACCTTCGGGTCTACAACATTACCCTTTGACTTGGACATTTTGCCGCCGTCAATAATGAGCCAGCCGTGACCGAATACCTGCTTGGGAAGCGGAAGACCGAGAGCCATAAGCATAGCCGGCCATATGATAGTATGGAAACGTACTATCTCCTTACCTACAACGTGTACGTCAGCGGGCCAATACTTCTTGTATTCCGAGTCGTCGTCCGAGCCATATCCGAGTGCGGTGATATAGTTGGAGAGGGCATCTACCCATACATATATGATATGCTTTTCATCAAATGTAACGGGAATACCCCATTTGAATGTCGTACGGCTGACACAGAGGTCCTCGAGACCGGGTTTAAGGAAGTTGTTTATCATCTCGTTCTGTCTTGTCTGAGGCTGAATAAACTCAGGGTGCTCCTCGATGTGCTTAATAAGCCTGTCCTGGTATTTTGAAAGCCTGAAGAAATAGCTTTCCTCCTTAAGCCTTTCTACCTCGCGTCCGCAGTCGGGACATTTGCCGTCTACAAGCTGTGTGTCTGTGTAGAAGGACTCGCATGGAGTACAGTACCAACCCTCGTACTCACTTTTGTAAATGTCTCCCTGATCGTATAACTGCTTGAAAATCTTCTGTACGGCAGCCACATGGTAGTCGTCCGTTGTACGAATAAACTGGTCGTATGAAATATCAAGCTCCTTCCAAAGCTCTTTAACTCCCTCAACGATTCTGTCAACATATTCCTTGGGAGTAACTCCTTGAGAATTCGCAATACGTTCTATTTTCTGACCATGTTCGTCTGTTCCTGTGAGAAATTTTACGTCATATCCTCTCAGTCTCTTATAACGGGCCATAGTGTCCGTTGCGACCGTACAATAGGAATGTCCTATATGAAGCTTGTCACTGGGGTAGTAAATTGGCGTAGTAATATAGAATGTTTCTGCCATTTTTCATTCCTCCTATTATTTACTGATGGATATTATTATATCTGTTTTATGGAAAAAAATAAAGGCATTATTGATAAATTTGAGACATAAAATAAAAAATATACCGATAATC
>CAZBNY010000038.1:0-13325 GCA_964493235.1 uncultured Lachnospiraceae bacterium | reverse complement strand
TTACATAAGGGGTAGAGGTACAGGAGAAGGGGAAATGTCATTTGCGACTTGTATATTCCCCTTCTCCTGTGCGATGGCCAAGAGGGGTTGGGGTGCGGGGAAGGGGTCTTCGGCCGTTCGCAACTCCGAGATGACCCCTTTCCCGAGAAACCACCTTGCGACCTACAAGGCCGCAAAAGAAAACCACGACTTAGGACAGGGAAAGAAAACCCCTGCGACCTGTAAGGCCACAAAATAAACCCTCAGCCTACAAAAAACGAAAAAATAAAAAAGGCGCACCGCCAGGTGCGCCCTTCTCCTCAATCTTTAAGGCTCTTTACATAATCAAACTCGTCTGTGATTTCCTTTGACGGAGCCGGTGTTATAAGGCTCACTATCACGATAGCGATGCAGGCGATTATGAACGCCGGAAGAAGCTCATATATATTCCATGCGCCGCCAAGCGGTCTTACACAGTATTTCCAGATAAATACCATAGCTCCGCCGGCTACCATTCCGGCAATCGCTCCGAATCTGTTCGTGCGTCTCCAGAAAAGCGCGAAAAGCACAACAGGGCCAAAGGCCGCTCCGAAGCCTGCCCAGGCGAAGGATACTATGCCGAATACCGAGCTGTCCGGATTTCTGGCAAGTATAGCCGCGATCACCGCGATCACAAGAAGCGTAAGTCTTGCCGTTCTTACAGTCTTTTTGGGGTCGGTCCTGACATGAAATGCGTCAAACAGGTTCTTTGAGACAGCCGATGACGCAGCTATGAGCTGTGAATCGGCAGTTGACATTGTTGACGCCAATATACCGGCGAGAATAATTCCGGCAATAAGCGCCGGAACGATTCCGTATGTGCTGAGGAGAGCTGAGATCCTTACTATGATCGTCTCCGAGGCAGAACCCTCGAGCGTCTCGATGACACCCGCCTTTGACATCGCGAGTCCTACAGCTCCGATGAATGTCGCAACGGCAAGAGAGATAACTACCCATATAGTTGCTATTCTTCTGGAAAGCGTAAGCTTGTTGTGGTCCTCAATGGCCATAAACCTGAGAAGAATATGGGGCATACCAAAATATCCGAGTCCCCACGCCAATGTTGAAAGCTTTGTTATAAATCCGTATTCAACAGCTGAGGCCGAGGAAACATCATACATTGCGTTCAGCGAAAAATATCCGGGAAGATTTTTTGCGTTATCGATCACAGCCCCAAGTCCGCCCGCTATGTTTACACCGAATATAAGCACTACTATGAGCGCTATAGTCATAACTATACTCTGGATAAGGTCGGTCGTGCTTGCAGCCAGGAATCCGCCAAGCGCTGTATAGCCTACAATTACGATCGCGCTTATTATCATCGCCGTAAGATAGTTAACGCCAAAAAGGCTTGAAAAAAGCTTTCCGCAGGCCGCAAAGCCCGATGCCGTATAGGGCACGAAGAAAATAAGTATTATTACGGCTGAAATTATCATTATAATATTGCTTGTATCACGGAATCTGTTTGCGAAAAAGTCAGGGATAGTGATAGAGTTTTTGCAAACATGAGAATATCTTCTTATCCTCTTGGCAACTATAAGCCAGTTTACGTATGTACCTATGGCAAGTCCGATAGCCGTCCAGCCGGCGTCACATATACCTGAAAGGTACGCTACACCGGGAAGTCCCATAAGGAGCCAGCTGCTCATGTCCGAGGCTTCCGCGCTCATGGCCGTTACTATGGGGCCGAGCTTTCTTCCGCCCAGGTAGAAGTCGTCCGCCGTACTGTTCTGTTTAGAGCATACATATCCGACATAGAGCATACCAAGCAGATATACTATAATGGATATCATAATGCACACATCTGATGTTTTCATTTTTGATACTCCTTTGCTTTAATTCTGTCTGCGCGAGGTTTTCGCAATAAAAAAGGATCCCGTCCATTCTCACAGACGAAACCCCTGAAATTCTCTCCCCGTCTGTTTCCGTGTATTATAGCACACATTATAATAGACTGAAATACAGAACGCAATACAGAATTTATTCTATACTATTTTTAGCCAAATTTGCGATTTTCCTTGATTTTATCAGCTTTTAATACCGTACTTTTTTCCGTATCTATTCAAAAATATTTTTGAACAAAAATAAATACTTAATCAAAAAGCAGCTCGGCTATATGCTTGGCGTCCACTCCGCCCAGCTCCAGTCCCTCAAGACAGTAATGACAGTAGCAAACGACCGTCTCCGTCTTGAAACGGGAACAGTATTCCCTCATCAGTCTCTCATGCTCCTCCGGCGTATGCGGCTCAAATTTGCCCTCGGCGCCCTCAACATAATGCTTAGGCGCAAGCCTTATATTTCTCGACGGCTGCGGTCTGTACAGTGATGTTCCGCAGAAATCCGTCTCGGCATGGTTTTCATCGGCCTCGATAAAATTAATTTTCATTTTCCTAAGCAGACCTCTGACGGCCTCTTGCTCGTCAGAGCGTTCCTTGGCGCGCCAGCAGTCCTGAACCGTCGCATTCATGCCGCTGAAATCGGGATATTCAAAAGCTTCGTCGGAAAGAATAAGCTCCCAAAGGGATTTATTAATTACCTCGGGCTTTGTTTCCTCAATTACATTGGAACAGTTGTGGCACAGAGAGTACACGACGTCTCCCGCCTGAAAGTCGGCGCAATCCGGCAGCGTTGGCCATGTTGAGCCTTCGGGCATTTTGTCCTCGAACTCCTTAAGCTTGTAGTTCGGTATACAGCAGCGGACTATGGAAATATTGTGTTTCTCCCTTATGTACCGCTGAATTTTTTCGCTGAGGACGGGAAATTTTGATGTAAACATACAGCTTGCGATATAGTACTCCATGACATTACCTCTCCTTTGTTTTATTATCCGCTCTGAATTTGCCGAAAAGCATCGGGAACATTTTTTCCGAATACTGTCTCAGCGAATAATCCCCGCCGCATATGCACCAGTCGTATAAAAACGCCCTCTCGCACATGGCGTAGACCTTGACTATCTCATTTACCGAAACGCTGTCAATGATCTGTCCCCTCTGCTGTCCCTCTATGACTATCTGCTTCAGCACCTTAAAGTAGACCCTGTTATGATCCATCAGATGTCTTTCGCCCTTTGTCACAAGCTGCGACGAATAGAGCCTTGCCAAAAGGTCAAGAGATATGCTGTTGTCTATCATTCTGAAAAGCTCCCTGTTCAAATACATCAGCTTGTCAAAGCTGTTCATCTCATTGTCGATAGTCTCCATAAGCTCCTCATACTTCTCGTCAAAAAGTATGGAAAGCGAGGACAGCAGAGCGTCCTTTCCCTCAAAATAATGATAGAAGGAACCCTTTGACGTCTGAGATTTATCTATTATTTCCTCGACGGTCGTGTTGTCGTAGCCCTGCTCATAGAACAGCTCCCAGGCCGCCGTTATTATTCTTCCCTTTGTGTTTCTTGAGTTTTTCTTAGCCATATCGCACCCCTGATCCGCTTTTTCTATATTTTATCACGAAACACAGCTTTTTGACAAATATCAATAAATTTCAGACAGAATATGCGACGCCCTTTCATAATCCTTCCTTTTTACGAAGATATAATACATCATATCGCTGCCCTTGGCTTCTCCGCAAACTCGCTTCTGTCTGCCGTCCCAGCTATTCCTGCTCCTTGCGTAGCGGCTTATTTTTATGCCCTTCGCTCTCAGCTCGTCAGCCGCGTTGAGATACAGCCTGTTCTCGGCGGTCATAAGAAGCTCCCTTCCGCCCATTAAAAATTCATATAAACGAAACATATATGATCACTCCTCAAAACCAGTATACACCGGCCTTGGCAGTAAATAAACAGAGATCCGGCAAATTTAGGTTTAATTTAAGAAATGCCACAAATTTATTTCCTTAAATAAGCCGCCGCATTGCCGGATCAAAAAATTCCGTTTTCAGTTTATTTGAATACGCCCTTTGCCTCAAGCTCGTCATAGCTGAGACCCAGCTTTTCGATAATCTCCTTTGTGTGATAACCTACGGGGTAACCCGCGAATTTATACTCGCATGGACACTCGCTGAGCTTGATAGACGTAGCGAGCTGTTTGACCTTAACACCGTCATGGAGGGGAAGGTCAACGTCAACAACCATCTCCCTGTCCTTGACCTGCTCGTCCTCAAGGAGTGCCTCTTTCAAATTCAGCACAGGCTGAACGCAGGCGTCATATTTTGAGAATACCTCAGTCCACTCGTCCCTTGTCTTTGTCTTGAAAATACCCCTTATCTCGGCCTTGACCTCGTCTATGTTCTCAGGCCAGACTGTTCCCTCAATAAGATCCTCACGTCCGATGGCCGTGCAGAACTGCTTCCAGAATTGCGGCTCAAGAGAGCCTACACTCATGTAAAGGCCGTCCTTGCATTCATAAAAATCGTACATACAGCCGCCGTTGAGCCTTTCGCCCTCTCTTTTAGGCTCCTCGCCCGAAACGAGAAAGCTTGCCCCGTCAAGGCTGTTGAACGGAACGCAGCCGTCCATCATCGCCACGTCGATATACTGTCCCTTGCCTGTATTCCTTCTGTAGTTTACGGCGGCAAGTATACCGATGACCGAGTTCAGCGAGCCGACCGCTATGTCGGCGATCTGGAAGTTCATAAGCGACGGGCCGCTCTCCCTGCGTCCCGCGTGGGATATAATTCCGCTTCTGGACATATAGTTGATGTCATGTCCGGCCGCCATTTTCAGAGGGCCGCTCTGTCCGTAGCCCGTCAGAGAGCAGTATATTACGGCCGGATTGACAGCCTTCAGATCCTCGTAGCCCAGTCCCAGCTTATCCATTACGCCCGGGCGGAACTGCTCAAGCACGATGTCGTATTCCTTCACAAGCTCCTTAACGACCGTCTTTCCCTCCTCGGTCTTGAGGTTGAGAAACATGGTCTTTTTGTTTCTGCCAAGCCACGCCTGACACGCTGAAACACCTGTGTCCCCGATAAACGGCGGATAGTCAATCACAATATCCGGCTTGCTTGCCGAGCTTATTTTGATGACCTCGGCACCCATGTCAGCCAGCATAAGCGTAGCATAGGGGCCGGGCAGCAGTGTCGAGAAATCCAAAACCTTTAATCCGTCCAATGAACCCATAATTCTCCCTCCCAAAAGCAAATGTAATTACAAACATACTTTTATTTTACTTTAGTGAGTGGCGGATTTCAACGGTAATTCAGCCTAAATGCGCTTTTTATTATAATGTCATAACATTATTATCTTATTCAATAAAATGTTTTGTTCACTTTGGACATCAGCCGATGCGCACCTGACTGCCGTGTTCGCCCGGGACGGCTCCCTTCACGTACAGTCTTACGGGAAGTCTCTCCTTTACCTCCTCCACATGGGTGATAAGGCCGACCTTCATTCCTCCCTGACACAGCGTTTCAAGGGAGCGCAT
Source organism: uncultured Lachnospiraceae bacterium (assembly GCA_964493235.1). GTDB lineage: Bacteria > Bacillota > Clostridia > Lachnospirales > Anaerotignaceae > Metalachnospira. The sequence goes on along the minus strand of CAZBNY010000038.1, from coordinate 7,947 downwards.
TACCACGTCCAGCGTATTTTTGTCCAGTGTGCCGAATCCCTCGTCTAGGAAGAAAAACTTAAGCGACGCGCTGTTTTTCATCTGTATTCTGTCCGAAAGCGAAAGCGCAAGCGCGAAGGACGTCAGGAAGGTCTCTCCGCCGGACAGTGTGGCCGGCCTTCTTCTTATTCCGCCGCAGGAATCGTCCCTTATTATGAACTCGCCGTCCAAAAGCTCCAGAGCGTATCTGCCGCCGCTGATGCTTTTCAGTCTCGCCGAGGCGTCGGCGGCTATATATTTCAGGCTGTTTTCGGCCATGTATTCCACAAATCGGTTGCCCTCGGTCAGCTTGGAAAGCTCCGTCAGCATATCATGGCGTTTCCTCAGCTTTTTTTCGTCCCTCTTAAGCTCGTCCAGCACCGCCACGTTCTCCCTCATCTGCGCTAGCTCCTTTTCCCTTACGGCCGTCTTCTTGGAATTTTCCTCCTTCGTGTCCTCGCATAGCTTAAGCTCCCCACGGATATTGTCCAGCTCGCCCTCCGCAAGACTCCGTCCGTCAAGCTCCTCTCGGAGCTTTTTGATATTGTCCTCGGCAAGGTTTTTCCTTCTGGAATATCCGTTCATTATTTCTATGGCGTTTTCGGTTTCCTTCAGCATTTCTGACGGCGAATTGTCTCCGACGGCCCTTCTGACCTCCTCGGTCTTGGCTTCCCTTTCGGACTCGGCCCGTCTAAGCTCCGCCGCGGCTATCTTGCCCTCGGCCTCGCAGTCGGCAATATCCTTCTCGTTCTGTCTTGCCTTCTCAACCAGCTCCTCGGCCTTTTTTCTTATCCGCTTTTCCTCTTTCTCCGCCTCGAGATATTTCTTCTCCTTTTCCTGAGCCTTTTTGCGCTCGTTATCCAGCTTTTCCTCGGCCTTATACTCCTCTACGGTTTTGTCGTATGCCGCCTTAAGCTCCGCCAAGGTCACGCCGCCTGTCTCCTTTTCCTTCTTTTCCTTCTCGGCGGTCTTAGTCTCCAGAATCCGTTTCGAGGCCGTAAGCTCGGCCTTTATTTTGTTGAGCGAGGCTTCTATTGACTTTTTCTGCTCCCTAAGCTCCTTAAGGCCCTTCTCAAGGGCGTCAGCGACCGCCGTCTCTATGCCCTCGGCAATATGCGGATGCTCTGTGGAGCCGCAAACAGGGCAGGCCATTCCCTCGCTTAGATTCTTTGCCAATACAGCCGCCATGTTTTTGTCCCTCATGGCCGTTATTCCGTTTTCCGCGTTCTCTATGGCCTTGTCGGTTTCCCGCCTTTCGTCCTCACTGACCGCCAAACTCTTTTCAAGTCCCGCCGTCTTCTCGCTTTCTGTCTTTATTTCCGCTATAAGCTCGTTGATCTCCTTGTAAAGCTCCCTCTGCTTTGTATATGTGTCCTTGGCGGCGTAAACACTTTCACGCAGCTCCTTCAGCCTGTCGCCGCCCTTTATCAGCTCAGCCATGTCTCGGCTTCTCTCGGCTGAAAGCGTCTCCCTCAGCTTTTCGGCCTCCTTTACGCCCTCAGCAGTCTTCGCTTCCTCCTCAGCAAGCTGTTTTTTATCCTCATTCAGCTTTGCGTATTTGCTTTTAAGCTCCTCCACTCCGCTTTTTTGAGTCTTTATTTTCTCATCGTACTCCTTGATCTCGTCTAAAAGCCTGACCGCCTGCTTATAAACAGCGGCGGCCTCCGCCAGACCCTCGCTTGTGGGCTCGATCCCCGCCCTCTCGGCAAACTCATCTATGCCCTTTCTCTCGTTTTCTATCTCTATTATCTGCTCGTTCTGAATTTTAAGCTTGTTTTCCAGAGCCGCCACGTTCTCCGCCTCGGCGGCTTTTTTCTTAGTCTCCTCAAGCTTTAAGGCCGCCTTCTCGTTTTCGGCCCTTAGGGCTGAAAGCTCCTTTTCCTTTATGTCGCAAAGCTCTCTGCTTATATCACCGTAGACCTCCATTTTTGAGGTAACTGCGTTGAGCTTTCCGCCGGTTTCCAGCCTTTCCGCCTTAAGTCTCTGCGCCAGTGCCGAGCCGTATTTCTCAAGGGCGAATATCCTCTCGAGCATGGAGCGTCTCTCGGCTCCCTTCAGGTTCAAAAACTCGCTGAATTTTCCCTGCGGCAGAACGACCGTCCTCGTGAAATCGTCATAGGACAGGCCTATCATATCCTCTATGGCCTTGTTCATATCCCTTATTTTATCGGCGACGACCTCTCCGTTTATTTTCGAGAGCCTTGCTATGCCTGGGACGCACTCCTTTGTCGATGTTCTTTTAAATGTCCTTTCCGCCCTGTAAACGGTCTCATGTCCCTTTTCCTCCACGGCGAAATCGAAAACGACCGCCGCCATATTGGACTCCTTATTAATAAATTCATTGGTATTCTTGGAAAGCTCGCCGTAAAGCGCTATGGTCATGGCGTCGAGAACGGAGCTTTTACCGCTGCCGGTGTCGCCGACAATTCCGAAAAGTCCGTCAACGGTCAGCCTGTCAAAATCTATGGTCTGCTCCTCATTGAAGCTGTTTATTCCTTTAATTTTAAGACTTACAGGTCTCAAAGTGTCTCCTCCTCTCCCATCACCGACAGGAACAGCTCAATAAGCTCACTGTCCGGCTCCGCCGAGCGGTTCTTTTTATAAAAGTCTATAAAGCTGTCCTTAAGGGAAAGTGCCTGCCTTTCCTCAACGGCCGCCGTTTCGGCCTCATCAAGTATGACCCTTATGTCCATTATGTCGTCCTTAAGAGCCTTTATCCTGCGTATCTCCTCCATATTAAGCGGCCTGTCTGACTTTATTTCCAGATATACATAGCTGCTTTTATCCCCTTCTGCCGCGCACTTCTCCATAGCCTCCTCAATGGAGCCGCATTTCAGTATTTCTATCGGCTTGATACAGCTCAATGGAACCTTCTCGACCTCCGCCGTTTCACCCGCTCTTACGGTCACAATATTTACGGCCTTGGCATAAGCGGCCTCGTCCTTGCTGTAGGCCAGCGGAGAGCCGCTGTAATATGCCCTTCTGCCGAGTCCCGGCACCGTCTGCGGTCTATGGAGGTGCCCTAAGGCTATGTACTGGGCATTTTCGGGGAACGCGTCCGCTCCCACCGAATAGCTTCCGCCGAGCTGTATGCTCCTTTCACTGCCGCTTTCCTCTCCGCCTACGGTATACAGATGCGCCGAAACGATATTAACAGTGTCGTCCGAAAAGCTTGCCGCCATTTTCCCAAGCAGCTCCCTGACCTTGTCGGAATAGCTGACGGCATTTTCCTCATCTTCTCCAGTCTGCCCTATTATTTCATTTATTCTTCTGTCGCTGACGTAGGGCAGGGCGGCTATAACCGCTCTTTCGCCGTTTATCCCGACAACTACGGCCCCGTTTTCATCGGTTTTCACTGTAAGGTTTTCAAAGACCGTTTCGGGGATCATATCGCCGGGCCTGCCCAGTATAAACACTCCGTAGGGGCGCAGTATCTCGGCCGAGGCCATAAGCCTGTCGGGACTGTCATGGTTTCCGGCGGTAATTATTATCGGCCTTTTGCCGTCCTTCGCCATTTCCACTATTGAGTTGAAAAACATTGTCTCGGCGGCGGCAGGCGGATTTGACGTATCGTATACGTCTCCCGAAAGTATAATAATATCTATATTTTCCCTGTCGGCGATCTCGTCTATCTCATCGATGAAGTGCCGCTGTTCGTCATATCTTGTCCTTGTATCCAGCATTTTCCCCAGATGCCAGTCGGACGTATGCAGTATTTTCACTCTGTTCCCTCCAATCCGAGCATTTCCACAAATTTTCTCGCCGCGTAGGACAGCGCTCCGTTTTTCAGCTTTACAAGACCGACGTACCTTGTGGGAAGCTGCGGCTCCACCGGTATCTCAAAAATACTCTCGCCGTCTATGGCGCTGTTGTCGAACTCCCTGATTATAAACGTAAGCCCGAGATTTATCTTCGCGAACTGTATCAGCAGGTCATAGCTTGCCAGCTCGATTATCGGCTTAAATCCTATGCCGTTTTCCGCCGCGAATTTGTCAAGCTGTTTCCTTGTGTTGCTCATGTCCTCCAAAAGCAGCAGCGGATAGTCTGACAGCTCCGACAGCTTAAGTCCCCTGTCCGCCAGTCCCTTGTATTTTGTTCCGCCGATAAGGCAGTCGTGTATTTCCAGACATTTAGTTATTTCCATTTCCTCGCTGTGCTCAATGGGCAGGTTGACAAAGCAAAGGTCAATTACTCCCCTTTTCATCAATTCCAGCGATTCATAGGTCGTTTTGTTTACGACCTTTATCCTGATGTCGGGGTGCTCGTTGCTGTATTTTTCGATATACGGCATAAGATAGCCGCTTATCACTATGTCGCTGGCGCCGATACGCACCTCGCCCTTTTCCAGATTTGCCATCTCATAATATTTGTGCTCCGCCGTCTTTACCATGTTTAACGCCATGTCAAGGTAACGGTAAAGCACCTCGCCTTCGGGAGTGAGCCTTACCCCCTTGGTCGTTCTCACAAGCAGCGGACTGCCAAGCCTGTCCTCAAGCTGCTTGACCGCCATACTCACCGCCGGCTGTGATATAAAAAGCTCCTTTGCCGCCGCCGACATATTTCCGGTCTTTACAACTGTGCAGAAAATTTTATAGGAATCAAGAGAAATACCCGTATCCATATTATCCTCCGTTCATAATATCAAATTATATGATCCTCGGTTGCTATTAGATTTGATTATATCACATTGAATACAATAAAAAAAGACACTTCGTTAATGACAGTGCCATAAGAAACGTCCCTCTCTTAATATCTATTGCATATTTTCCCTCGATTTCCGGCGTCAACTGCGTATATGGTCAATTTGCCGTTATCTATCAAATAAATTATTCTGTAATTGCCGGCACGCAGCCTAAGTAAGCCGGGGTGCCCCTTTATTGCCTTAATACCGGAGCCGTTCGGGAGCATATATATTGGTCGGCAACTCTTTTTCTTTCCTTTTCGGGCAGCTATCAATAAATTTTTTAGCTTTTTTCCTGATTATGATCTTAAACATCAGTCAAGACCCCGTCCCTTTATACACTCCTCAATTGTATAGGCCTTATCCTTTTCAGGATGGGATCATTCAAGCAATTCTGATACATTCTTTCGCAGAAAAGGCCATCAGCCTCCTCATCGGCTGTAATTTTCTGAACATAAGCCAACACATATCCCATTTTGTAATCAGGAACCTTGTCAAGAAGCTTTACTGTTTGTTCTTTATCGCTCATACGATCACCGCCGGATAATGTATTGTACCGTCTTTATCGTATTTATAAAAGATGTAACTCCTGATCACTCAAATATCTTTTTAGTATCTCTTGTTATAACCCGCAATGAGAAATATATTTAAAATAATGAGAAAATCTATCAGCAAACCATAAACGGACGGCCATACCGACCGTCCGTCACGCCATTATCAAAGGTCCTTATTGGAATATATATGCACCGAGATCGCTATGCAGGCAAGGTAAATAAGCATTCCTATCGCTGCCACTGTTCCTATCACAGTCGTTTTTGAAACTCCTCCGGCTAATACCGCAATATCCGAAATATCCGCTATCGTAAGCCTGTTGCCCGTAATTGGCACTAGAACGATCATGATCGCAAATATAAGCGCAAAAAATATAAATCTCGCCTTGTCTGTACCGAATTTGTAGGCTAATGTAAGTATTATCGAGCTTATAGTGAGCGCCAATATTCCTACAACTATGAGCGCCGCTGTCACGCTTTTTATTCCCGTAATTGCCGAGTATATACCAAATACCACGTCCATCGCAAGTATAAGCAGCATCATCGACAAAAACTTACTCATAACTGTTTCCCTTCTCGATATGGGCATTGCCGAGGAATACCTTCCCCATTTGTATTTTTCGTCATAGCCGAGCATGGTGACAGGCAGGATCGCCATAAACGCCACCGTATATCCTCCGAACAATCCTACCTGATAATCGTAGCTTTTCCCGCTGCCCATAATTATTACATAAAACACCATTATTCCGACAACTATAAGAAGCTGTTTTTTTATCAGTAAAAAGTCCTTTTTCATTATTCCGAGCATTATTTCTCACCTCTTTTAAGATAGTAAAGCATTATGTCCTCAACGCTCGTTCTTTCGGTCTCAAAGCCGTCGGGTATCATCTCTCTGTAGACCAGCGCCTTTGACGACCAGCTTGTTTTGTCCGTCGCAATGACGGCCGATTTGTCAAGCTCCGCAAGCTGTCCATCGTTTACGTTTATGACGGCGTATTTCTCCAGAAGCTCATCCTTGCCCTCGGAGAATATGACCCTTCCCGAGTGGATAAATGTGATATAGTCGCATATCTTTTCCAGATCGCCTATTATGTGCGACGATATAAGCACCGAACATCTCTCGTCCTGTATGAAGTCCATGAGCAGATCCATTATTTCCAGTCTTGCCGACGGGTCAAGGCCGTTCGTGGCCTCATCCAGTATGAGCAGTCTTGCGCCGTGCGAAAGAGCTATGGCTATTTCCAGCTTCATCTTCATACCTGTCGAAAAGGTCTTTATCCTGCCCTTTCTGTACAGCGAAAATTTATCCGCGTAGTCGAAAAATTTCTTTTCGTCCCAGTTTCTATAAACGCTTTTTAAAATGCTGTTTATATTACTCAGGTTCAGCTCGTCGGGAAATCCGCATTCGGCTATGACCGTTCCCAGCTCGGCTTTTTCGTCCTTATTAAGCGTTTCGGCGTCCCTGCCGTATATTTTCACCGTTCCGCCGTCCTTATTGACAGCGCCGGTAACAATATTGATTATGGTACTTTTTCCGGCTCCGTTTTCGCCGATAAGTCCCATGATAGTTCCCTCGGGTATACAGAAGGAAACCTTATCCAGCGTGAAATTCTTATATTTTTTTGTCAGGTTATCAATCTCAAGCGCGTTCATGTTCATTCCTCCCCGCATATAAGCGAAAGCATTTCACTAAGCTCCTCTATCGTAATTCCGCACAGCTTGGCTTCCTCCCATATATCCTGCATTTTCCGCTCAATATTTTTAAGCTTTTCTTCCTTTATGCTTTCTGTGTTCTGTTCGGCGGCGTATGAGCCTTTGCCTGTCACGGTCACGATAAAGCCGTCCTTTTCCAGCTCCTCATAGGCACGTTTTGTCGTTATCACAGATATGCGCAGGTCTTTAGCCAGCGCACGCATCGACGGCAGAAGCTCTCCCTCCTTTATTTCCCCCGAAATAATGAGCTTTTTCATCTGCGATGTGATCTGCTCATATATCGGCCTGTCGTCCTTATTGCTTATAACTATATTCATTTAATCGCCTCTCAAATATTCAAACCGGGTTTTACTAATTTGTTTTAGTGTATATACTCATTATATACACTATTTACATTTTGTCAATACATAAATGTAGGTTAATATAATTTTTTTCTTTTTTTCTTTTTTTGGGGGTGCGCTCTACGAGTGAGGGGATTTATTTTGCGGCTGTACAGGTCGCAAGGTTTCTTCTTACACACTTGTAAGCTCTAGGCTCACCATCGAATGTTATGCACTCTCCGAGTGAAGGACTTATTTTCGCGGCCTTGCAGGTCGCGAGGGTTTCTTTTACACGCTCCGAGGTGGGTGGCTTTATTTTGCGGCCCTACAGGTCGCCGGGTGGTCTCTCGGGGAAGGGGTCATCTCGGAGTTGCGAACGGCCGAAGACCCCTTCCCCACTCCCCAACCCCTCTTGGCCATCGCACAGGAGAAGGGGAATATACAAGTCGCAAGTGACATTTTCCCCTTCTCCTGTACCTCTACCCCTTATGTAACAATTGGACGTTGTCCCTAAAGATTTGTAGAAACAAATCGGAAGGCTGTGTACCAGACCAATCCATTTATACAATTTTATCCTTAGACTTGGCCAATAGGAGAAAGGAGTACTTAGGAAACAAGCCCGACCGCTGCCGGTGGCAGATAAAGGGAGGGCGACTTGTCCCCG
>CAZBNY010000037.1:11783-13347 GCA_964493235.1 uncultured Lachnospiraceae bacterium | reverse complement strand
CTTATTGGGGTATACAATAACCGGCTTTGAGCAGCTTGACTTAATGCTTTTGATCAGGCCCGATATATGCTCGGGGTGAGTGCAGTTTACGCCAATGGCCTTAACAATAGGCTCGCCGTCCATTCTTTTCGCGCATTCCGTTATTGGCGTTCCGTCGCTTATATGCTCGGAGTCCTTACAGCTAAAGCTGAACCAGCATGGAACGTCAAACTCCTTAGCCACGTCCAGTATTATCTCCGCCTCCCAAAGGCATGGCAACGTCTCGCAGGCGAATATCTCCGCTCCCGCATCGGCGAGCAGGCTCATCCTTTCCTTATGGAATGAATATATCGTGTACTTATCGGCTGTATAGTCTCCCCTGTATTCCGAGCCGTCGGCCAGATACGCCCCATAGGGACCGATGGCAGCAGCTGCTATAAGGTGGTCTCTTTCGGGGTGATCCTTAACAAAGCGGTCTCTCGCCTTGAGAAGTATCTCCATCGAGTTTTTTACAAGCTTCTCGCTTTCCTCTTTTGTATATCCCTTCTTCATAAAGCCTGGGACCGTCGCCTGATAGCTGGCCGAAATGCCTATGTCAGCGCCGACATTATAGTAGTCGTAATGCACCTGCTCTATCATATCGGGATCTTCCGCGAGTATTTTCGCCGACCAAAGCTCGTCGTTTATGTCGCAGCCTCTGGCCTCAAGCTCTGTCGCCATAGCTCCGTCAACTATAGTCAGCTTTTCTCGATCGATCAGTTCAGTAAACTTATCCATGTTATCCTCCCTTATTTTTCTATTGTCTCATAGGAAACCTTCTCAGGCTTCTCCCCTCTGTCAAGCGCAGGTATAAATCTGTCCCAGAAGTCGTTGTAAAGTCTGAATATTTCCTTCCTCTTAGCGTAGATGAATACAAGCGTTATAACCACATACATCGCGCTGATAAGATCCGTTGCCGCCCAAAGCAAATCCGCCTCTATGTTATAAAAAAACAGGCACGGAAGCATATAGTAAATCATATATATCGGCGTTGCTACCTTATTTAGCTTCGTATCGCCAAAGGCATAGTCTATAGACTTCGTGCATGAGTAATACATACCGATGATAGTTGTCCACACAAATACAGTTGTAGCGATTGCCATAAAGTACCCGCCAAAGCTGCCGTAGGCCACCTTAAAGGCTACCGTTGTGAGCTGTGCGCTTGTTATATCGGGATAATCGACATATACGTTCGTTATTATTATCGATACAGCCGTTACCGAACAGACAAGTATAGTGTCAAGAAATACCTCCCCCAGCCCCAGGACGACTGACGTACCGGATGGTCCGTCTGTCCCGACGCATGGGCGACTATACCATAGCCTGTTCCCGCATCATTCGAGTAAAGTCCTCTTGCTATGCCGTATCTGAGTGCGTCCTTAACAGTCGCTCCCGCAAAGCCGCCAATCCCCGCCATAGGTGTAAAGGCCGATTTGAATATAAGTCCAAAGGCCGCCGGAACCTTATCAATATACATGATAAGTATACCTATTCCGGCGATTATGTAGGCGAAGGCCATAAACGGAACGGTTTTTTCCATGACCGA
>CAZBNY010000037.1:0-11773 GCA_964493235.1 uncultured Lachnospiraceae bacterium | reverse complement strand
GCTATCGTCACAAAGCAAGTTATGCCCATGACTATTATCGATATTATCGGTGAGATTCCAAAGCCCTCATATAACGAGCTTGTAAGCGACTCGGTCTGTACACAGCAGGTCCACGGCCCAAACATGAAGCAGAATACAGCAAGTATAAGCGCTCCCGTTTTCCAGCCAAGGGCGTTTTTCATAACAAATGAGCGGTCACACAGATACTCATCCTTTGACTGATCGAACTTGACCCTGTATCTCTGTCCGAGTATTATCTCGCAGGCCTTCGTCGACATTCCTAAAATTCCGGAGATCCACATCCAGAATACAGCGCCTGGTCCTCCCATTGTTATAGCTGTGGCTACACCGCCGATATTTCCTACGCCGATGGTGTTTGCCATAGCCGTACATGCCGCAGCAAAGCCGGATACTGTGCCTTCTCCCTCTCCGCCCTTGAACATCTTCCCAATGGTGTTCTTGTAGTGGAATTTGATTTTTGTTATATACCTTCCCTTAAATTTTATTGTCAGGTATAGTCCGGTTCCGACAAGGGCGACCGTCATAGGCGTACCCCACATGAAATCGGATATTGTTTGAATTATCCTGAGTAGAAAGTCCATCGCAATTCCTCCCTCCAATTTATTTAACTGTTTTATTCGCGAATATTAATAGCCCCAAATCTATGTTAAACATTATACTAAGAGCAAGGTCAAGCGGTTTTTCGACATTTTCCCATAAAAAATACCCTGACAACATCTATTTGTCAGGGTATGTTCATCACATCAATATCTGTACCTCATACATAGCGTCGGACCAGTCTACCAGATTGTCCTCATATTCCAGCGCGAGTATAAGTTTCGGCTTTATTGTCTTAGAAAAATATTCCTTCAATATGTCCGTCCGCCAGCTTTCCTTTAAAACCTGCGTTCTGAAGCATATATAATCTCCCTCTGGCAAAAAGCTGATATTCTCGGTCTCAATGCTGGGAGCCTTATTGAGATAAACAAAATACGTATAGGGCCTAAATTTACTTTCCAGCAAGCTCTCAAAGTTCACCCTATAGCCGTAAAGCCTTCTGTAGCGCAGTCCCTTATGTTTCGGATCTCCCTTGGCGGCCGCCAGTCGTATCTCCATATCGGAAAGCTCGTCGCTGTCATAGCACGGCACCTCGAGTATATGCCGCTTTTCCTGATGAATGCGGTACAAATACATATCGTCGTCGCTGTCCTTAAGATATGTAAAATAGTTCATGTACCATTCAATATCCTTGATACGCTCCTCTATATTTTTTATTTCCTCGGCGAGATCATCTCTCTGCTTTTGCAAAAAAGGCATAAGTCCGTCTACCGTTCCTCCCTTTATTATGGAAAATATATCCTCTAAATGGAGGCCGAAGCCTTGCAGATGCTTTATCCTGTCGATAATATGGAACTGCATATATGAGTAATATCTATAGCCTGTCTGCGGGTCTGTATAGATTGGGTGCAGTATTCCCTTACGATCATAGAACCTCAATGTCTGTGTTGAAACGCCAAGAAGCTTTGCTGTCTCGCCTATTGTATATAAATCCTTTGTCACCGCAAACACCTCTTTTCTTATATAAATTTAAACTCATTACGACAATATTGTCAATAAATAAGCGTCGGCTCGCCAAACAAATACCTGTGCCGGACGGAAAAGTAAAAGCAGAGCGGCACAGCTTTTTCGCTATGCCGCCCTGCGGTTGAAAATATTTCCTATATGTATTCGCTTTAAACGCTATGTTGCTTTTCACATTGCCGTTGACTCTGCCGCTCTCCTGTTAAGATGCTTATCAAACACGAGTAAAAATACCGCCGTAGTTATAGCCGAGCATACTATGTCCGCAAACGGCTGGGCGTAGAACGACGCCTTTGCCGAGACATTATACGCCAATATGATCGTTGCCGCCACATAAACGCTCTTTCTGCAAAGAGACATCGAAAGCGCTGTTTTTGTCCTTCCCATAGCCGTCAGTCCGTCCACCAGCACATACTGGAAGCTGAGCGGTATTATTCCCAGTGTAAAGGTCCTTATTCCCCAGCCGGCAAGCTCTATGCCCTCTTTATCGCTTATGAATATTCCCGCAAACAGCTCCGGCACAAATCTCGTCACTATAAACATCACCGTTGTAAAGGCCAGGCAGAGCAGAAGTGTGTATTTTTCGGCGGATTTTACCCTGTCGGCTCTGTTCGCGCCGTAGTTGAAGCTGATTATCGCCTGGGTACCTCCGCTTATTCCTATCATTACACCGGTTATAAGCGAGGAATAGCTCTGGATTATGGTTGCCGCGGTTATGAGCATATCACCATCGGCTCCGCCCGTCCTCTGCAAAACGGTGTTGAGCACTATGATTATGGCGCTGTCGGTAGCGAGTATAAGAAACGGTGAAAACCCGATCGAAACTATCCTTTTCATAATGCCGGCCGAATAATCGCCGAAGGATATTTTTACGGGAGGCCTTTTGCCAAAAAGAAACCTGAGCGCAAACCCGCAGGAAAGCATCTGCGCTATTACCGTGGCTACGGCCGCTCCGGCTACTCCCATGTCAAACAGAAATATAAACACGGGGTCAAGAATGATATTTGTCAGTGCGCCTATAAGAACAGTTGCCATGCCTATCGTGGAAAATCCCTGACAGTTTATAAAATAGTTAAGTCCTATTGACATTATGGCGAAAAATGTTCCGGCCGTATATATTTTCACATATGAGTCCGCATAGGCAAATGTCACCTCACTGGCTCCAAACCACATCAGCAGCCTGTCCTTCATAATGAGAAAGACAATCGTAAGCACAAGTGAAAACACTATCATCATCAGGAAAGAGTTGGACAGTATCTGCTTTGCCTTTTTCATATTGCCCTCTCCCATACGCATGGCCATAAGTATCGAGCCGCCCAGACCTACCAGCGTGCCAAAGGAAGAAAGCAGAGTTACTATAGGTCCGCAGACGCCTACTCCGGCCAGGGCCAGTGCCCCGTTCCCCGGTATATTGCCTATGTATATCCTGTCGATTATGCTGTATAAAATATTAACAAACTGGGCGATCATCGACGGCACAGCAAGTCTTAAAACAAGCGCTGGTACCGAATCCCTTCCAAGATCGTTTTCATGCGCCATATGTATACCTCCAAATTCCATATCATTTCAAGCGACACGAGTACTATATCAAAGAAATCAAAAGGTATCAATATGCTTTAATACTAATTTTTGGCTTTAAACGTCGATTTATTTGTTAAAAAATTTTACAATATCCAACACTTGTGATAACATAATAAACAGGATATTAAAAAGCATAATAAGGAGGCATAAAAATGGAAATCAAAGGAAAGGTTGCGCTTATAACAGGCGGCGGAACAGGAGTAGGAAAAGGCGTTGCCCTCCGTCTCGCCAAAGAGGGAACTAATATATGCATAAACTATGCTCATTCCGAAAAGGAAGCCTATGAGGCCAAGGCCGAGGTAGAGGCTCTCGGAGTAAAATGCCGTGTTTACAAGGCTGACGTATCGGACGACGATCAGTGCAGAGCCATGATCGGGGCCGTGATAAGCGACTGGGGACAGCTCGACATACTCGTAAACAACGCCGGAAGAACCCATTTTGTTGACCACAGCGATTTAGAGGGAATGAAAAGCGAGTACTTTGACGACATTTTTGCCCTCAACGTAAAGGGAACGTTTTTCATGTGCAGGGCGGCGGCCGATGCCCTCAAAAAGGCCCACGGCGTAATAATCAACATAACCTCGATAGCCGGAGTCACGGGTCTTGGCAGCTCTATCGCCTATGCCGCCAGCAAGGCCGCTGAAATAAGCATTACAAAATCCCTTGCCAGGGTTCTGGCTCCGGAGGTACGTGTGATAGCCGTTGCCCCCGGCATAGTTCTTACCCGCTGGGTAGAGGGAAGGACAGACCATATAGACAAGCTCGCCGGAGATACGCCCCTTCAGAAGGTCGCCGGCCCCGACGACATTGCCCAGACAGTTTACGGTCTTATCGCTCATGCCGATTTTGTGACCGGCCAAAACATAGTGGTGGACGGAGGAGCGTTTATTTGATAAACCGAAGATACTCTGCCACTAAATAACAGCGTAAAAGCAGCCGTAAACCTCAGTTTACGGCTGTAATAAAATTGAGGTGCAGAGATCTCCACACCTCTTTTGTTTTTATTATTTTTTATTTACTCGTCATAGGACTTCGCCGCAGCGTCCTCAGCCAGCAGCTCGTCACAGCCGTTTCGCCTAAGCCCGTGAAGCACAAGCTTCCTTCCTACGTCATAGATTACGGCAAATAGTGGAACTCCTATTATCATTCCTACAAATCCCCAAAGACCTCCGAAAACAAGTATTGAGAACAGCACCCAAAAGCTGGAAAGCCCGGTCGTATTTCCGAGTATTTTCGGGCCGATAATGTTTCCGTCCACCTGCTGAAGAATGATAACAAAAAGCACGAACCAAAGCGTCTGTATAGGCGACTCTATAAATATAATCAGCGCCGCCGGTACGGCTCCGATAAACGGGCCAAAAAACGGTATGATATTCGTTACTCCTATGATAACCGATATAAGCATAGGATTCGGGAATTTAAGTATAAGACTGCATATATAGCATATGACGCCTATGATCGCCGAGTCAAATATTTTGCCGTTAAGGAAGCCTACAAACATGGCATCGGCGTATTTCAGCTCATTTACTATTATATCCGCCCATTTTGTCTTCACAATACTGTAGAGAAGCATTCTTCCCTGCCTCGCAAATCTCCTTCTTGCAAGCAGAAGATATACGGCTACTATAATGCCGATGAGCATATTTTTGAAGAACATCACGCTGTTCCAAATGTGCTCTCCCACGCCCTCCAGTATTGTTGTAATATTCGGACCTATGTTATCCAGCCATTCGGTCAGTCCGTTCGATATGCTATCATATATGTCCTTTATATATGATGAATATATCATTTCCTCTTTGGTTATCCTGTTTATCCATTCACGCGCCTGCTCCAGCTTTTGAGGAACAGCCACGATAAGCTTCGATACGCTGTTTACAATTTGAGGAATTATCATACTCAGCACGAGATAAACAATTACAAACGCCGTCAGCATACTGCCTGTCACCGCAAGTGCATTGGCAAGGTTTTTCCGTTTTGCCGGCATTTTTTTCAGCAGCTTTTTTTCATAGAAGTTGCATACCGGTTTCAGTATGTAGGCTATAGCGGCGCCGTATATAAGCGGTTTAAGTATATCTATAAATCCGTCCATTCCCATTCTGAATCCATCAAAGCGGAATATTATAAAAAATAATATAATACTCAAGCCTGCCGCCCCAAAAAACGTAAGCATCAATCTTATATAATGTTTTTTGTCATCTGAGCTCATAAGCTGTTCTCCTATATATAAATTTAGCATTGTTCAGTTTAATTATATTCTTTAACAGCATATTATTCAATCAGTTTATCAAAATTTTTGTAAAGAAAAAGACAGCCTTAACCGTCATAGCTGGAAAACACTCAGTGCGTAACGGCCCGTAAAGCGGTTCGTTTCCCGGCCGGCGGAGCTCTCTCGTTTTTTACAAAAAAAGCAACGGGTCTAAATTATACGGCCCGCCGCTTATAAATCTGTCTATGCCCGTCTCTCCTGATTTTAACGAAGCATTCCTATCCGTGTATTGCCCTGCCGTCGGACGAGAGAGCCGCCTCTCTTACCGCCTCGCTGACAGTAGGGTGAGCGTGGATAGTTTTTATTATGTCCTCAATCCCGGCATTCATGGAAATTGCTAACGCTCCCTCTGCTATGAGGTCGGTCGCCCTCGGGCCTATTATCTGCATTCCCAGTATCTTTTTGGAACGGCTGTGAGCTATTATTTTTACAAAGCCCTCTCCGCCGTTCATTATTATGGACTTTCCGTTTCCGCCCAGGCTGAACATTCCCGCCGTATATGAAATGCCCTCTTTTTTGGCCCTTTCCTCGGTGTAGCCAACGCTTGCCATTTCGGGGCGGGTATATACGCAGGCCGGATTTGTCCTCTCGTCATATCTGCTGTCCTTTCCCATAGCGTTCTCGGCGGCCGTCTCTCCCTGTACCGAGGCTGTATGCGCCAGCATAACGCCTCCCGTGCAGTCTCCTATGGCATATATATTTCTTACGTTGGTCTCCATATGGTCGTTGACCCTTATCGCCCCGCGCTCGGTCTCTATTCCTGCGTTCTCCGGCTTAAGCGGAGCCGTATTCGGCTTTCTGCCGATACATATGAGTACCTTCTCGGCCTCTATTACGCTCTCGTTACCGTCCTTTTCGACCTTTACGGCGGCCTTCAGACCTCTGTCCTCTATCGATACCACCTTAGCCGAGGTCATGATCTCAACACCACTGTCCATAAGCGACTTTTTGGCTATATTGACCATATCCTCGTCCATGTTCATCAAAAGTCTCGGCAGCATCTCCACAACAGTCACCCTTGTACCGAATGTGCTGTAGGCCGTAGCTATTTCAACTCCGATCACTCCGCCGCCGATAACTATCATGGATCCGGGCAGTTTTTCAAGCGAAAGCGCTCCCGTGCTATCTATGCACTGGGGAGAGTCTATGCCGCCAATCGGCACGGCGGCAGGCAACGACCCCGCGGCAATTATATATTTATCGGCCTTTATTTTCCTTTCGCCCTCTGCCGTATTTACAATGACCGTTTCCCTGTCGGCAAAATATCCCTCGCCGTCTATCGTCTTTACTCCGTTTGCCTTAAGCAGACTCTGTACTCCGCCGACAAGCCTGTTTATGACAGCCTGCTTGTTTTCCATGACTATGCCAAAATCCAGTGTTGGTTCAGCCATAACGCCTATTTTCGCCCCGTTCTTGGCCTCGTCAAACACCTCGGCGCTGTGAAGGAGAGCCTTTGTGGGTATACAGCCCTCGTTCAGGCAGGTTCCGCCCACGTGCTGTTTCTCAATGAGAGTAACGTCTGCTCCCAGCTGCGCCGCCCTTATGGCCGCCACATATCCGCCGGGGCCTCCGCCTATTACGGCTACAGATGTCCTTGCGGTCTCCGCCTCGGGCTTGTCCTCCTCCTTTGGAATGAGTGTCTCAAAGTCCTCGCCTTCCTCGCCTATTATGGCTACAGCCTGACCGCATTTCGCCTTCTCGCCGACATTGACAAGTATCTTAAGTATAGTGCCCTCGTCCTCTGACTCGGCGGAGCCGCCCATTTTTCCGGTCTCGACGTCATAGAGTATGTCGCCGGCCTTGACACTGTCGCCCTCTTTGAAGTACCAGTTTACAATGGTCCCTTCCTTCATAACTATAGATAATTTAGGTAAAACCAAAAGTTTAGCCATTATTTCACCTCCCGAAGGCTTATCCGGCCTATCCCGGCCCTATAAGCCTTTTATAAAAATCAAAAAACCGCGTTTTTAATGCGGCTTGACTTAAGAAAACAAATTTCGCGTTTCTTGAGTCAAACGCCGACGGAGACAGAAAGCATTTATAAAAAACAACGAATGCCCGCGATTGAAGCATTCGTTGCTTTTTAGTTATAGAACCGACCATTACGCCGGCCAATTTCCGATTAAGGAAAAATCAGATATCCGGGGGCACGAAGTTTTTCAAATCTCTTTCCCGCCGGAAATAAAATATATTTCCGGCCTCTCACCGGCACCGTCCCGTCAACCTGTCAGCAGCCCTTGCCCATAAGCAGGGGACTTACATCTCCCTCAGGCGGTACGATGCAGAGGAAACAGAAATTCTCTGTCTCCGATGAATTATAGTTATAGTGGGGCACGCCGCCGGGTACATGGACCCAATCGCCGCGCTTTACGGGATATTCGACTCCCTCAATAGAGAATACGCCCTCTCCGTCATAAATAACTACCCAGTGGGGCCAGGGGTGTGTATGCGGCTCCTTCTCACCGGCGCCCGGCTTAAGGTCAAAGCATCTCATAACATAGTCGCTCCAAAAATGGAGAGGTCCAAAGACCACCTTTTTAGAAGCGTTTTCTATAAAATTCCCCGGTGCTTCGGGAAGTTCCTTTATCTTTCCTACATATTCGCTCATTATGTAAATCTCCCTCCGTTCTTATTTCTCAACATCGACCTCGGGCTTAGAGAATTCAACGCCGTTTTTAACAGAATCCTCAACAGGGCATCTTATCTCGACAAGATCAATAAGCTGCTTTACCATAGCGGGGTCAGCGTCTGATTTAATTTTCACGTGAGTCCTTATATTTGTATAGCCCGGTCTGAACTTAGCGTAGCCCATGAATCCGGCCGAGTCCATGTCTCCCTCTACCTCTACCGACATCTCGTCTATCTTTATACCCATTGACTCGGCATAGATCGATGTCGATATGGTCTGGCAGGCCGCTATACTGCCAAGGAGCATTTCCGCGGGGTTCATGCCCTTGTCGCTTCCACCCTGAGCTACAGGCTCGTCGATCTTTATCTTATGTCCTCTCGCGTCAATATCCACCTCAAGGTCTCCGACCTTTTTCGCGGTTACCTTATATGTTTTCTCGTACATTTGCTTTTCTCCTTAAAATTTTATTTGTCATCAGCAGCCCTTTGATCCGGCAAGCGTGGGGTTAACATCGCCCTCGGGAGGAACGATGCAAAGGAATACAAGATGCTCGCTGTCCGAAGGATTGTAGAAGTTATGAGGTACGTTAGACGGAATATGGCACCACATTCCTCTCTCAACGGGATACTCAACACCGTCGATAGCGAAAACGCCCTTTCCCTCGTATACGACCATCCAATGACACCATTCATGTGTGTGCGGCTCATGTGAACCGGCGAGAGGATCTAAGTCAAAGCATCTCATAACATAGTCGGGCCAGAAATGTGTTGGTCCAAAAACCACCTTTTTAGATGAATTCGGCATAAAATTACCAAGCGCCTCGGGAAGCTCCTTTATCTTTCCTACATATTCACTCATTGTTATCTCTCCTTTTATATAGACATTTAAAATTTAAACAGGTTAAGGCCTATCTCCTCACTGAATTGCCTGTCAACAATTCCGTCGATCACATTCACGACCATCTCGCATGTCGCGCTTACGACCGCTCTGTTAAGATGTCCGCCGAACACTTTGCCCTCCATATCCCCCGCGCTCATGTGCAGGTGTGTATAGATCTCTCCGTCCATCGTATTTATCGTTCCCGTCAGGGAAACTATCTCAAAGGCTCCCTTAAACTCGTTGGCGTAATATTTCTTCACTGTCGTGTCAAATACACCGACGGTAAAATCGTTTACGGCCCCAAGGGCGCTGATAGAGGCAAGCCTTATGTTCTCCTTGAGCGCCAGCTCCTTTACCATATCGACTATTTCCTCGCCCTTGTCTATTCTTACGATCAGCGTGTTCTCAAATCTTCTGTATTCCAAGCGTTATCTCCTCCTACGAGGTTTTACATTATAAACCCCTTTGTGATATAATAATATCATACAAAATTTACACGGTCAACAAAAGATATTTGTTTAACTATATTAAATTTGACAGTGGCTTAACCAATTTTCCGTTGACAAAATTTTAACTATGCGTCATAAATGACCAAATTTGAAGCTTTGGAGCAGAAGATTATGTACAAAAAACTATACTATATTCAAAACAAATGCACAAATCCATATTTCAATCTCGCCCTTGAGGAGTACATTCTGACCTGCAAGCATGGTATGAGTTTTCTCATACTTTGGCAAAATGATAACGCAGTCATAATCGGTAACAATCAGAACGCCTATGAAGAAATAAGCCCAGAATTTGTCAAAAAATTCAGTATCCGTGTCGTCAGGAGGCAAACAGGCGGAGGCGCCGTATATCACGACCTCGGCAACCTAAATTATTCCTTCATTACCGAAATGAACGAGACTGACGGCTTTACGATAAACGACTTCACACGTCCCGTCATTAAGGCCCTTTACCGCCTGGGCGTTAAAGCCGAGGCCAACGGCAGAAACGACATAACCGTAGACGGAAGGAAAATATCCGGCAGCGCCCAGCGGATATTTAAAAACAGGATACTGCACCACGGCACGCTGCTGTTTTCTTCTGACATTTCAAAAATCTCCGGTGCGCTTAATGTCCGTCCCGAAAAATTTATTTCCAAATCCACCAAGTCGGTCTCCGGACGTGTCGGCAATATTTATGACAGTCTCCCCGTAAAAATGACCGTCAATGAGTTCTGGAGTCATCTGGCTGATTCATTCTCTGCCGACGTTCCCTTTGAGCGGTATGATCTGACAGAGGCTGACATCGCCGCCGTAACTGCCATTTCCAAAAAATACGCCGACCCCGAATGGACCTTCAGAACCGTTCAGCCGATGGACGTCAGGGCCTCCGGAAAATTCAGCGGAGGTTATGTGGAGATAAACCTCAGCGTCTCTGACGGCATTATCACTGAATGTCAAATATTCGGGGACTTTATGTCCGTTAAAGATATTTCCCCCTTAGAGAAGGCCTTGATAGGGACCCGCTTTTCTCCGTGTGAAATGAAGGCTGCTGTTTCAGCTCTTCCTCTCGGTGAGCTTTTGGGCGATATAACCGCCGAGGAGCTGATTGGCTGCGTATTCGAGTAATGTAAATCCGCCGTATTTTAATAATGCGTCATACGCTGTTTTATGCCGCTAAGACGGCTTACGGGTTAACCTCTTTTTAGGTTTTCTTATGACATCGGCCATTATTGGCGTACTTTTTATTTTTCAAAGTATATGCTATAATTTATATATAGGGAGATGATTGTATGTTTAACTATATAGATCCGGACAACTGGGAGCGCAAAGAGCATTTTGAATACTACCGGACAAAAATAAAATGCGGTTATAGCTGCACCGTACAGCTCGATGTGACCGCATTCAGGAAAAGGATATTTGAGAATAAGCTCAGGTTTTATCCGGCTTTCGTATACTGTGTATCTAAAATCGTAAACAGTATGCCCGAGTTTAGAATGGCAGTGGATAAGGACGGACTGCCCGGATTTTATGACGTGTTAAACCCAAATATGACTATATTCCATGAGAATGACCATACTTTCTCGGATATGTGGACTGAATACTACCCTGATTTTTGGCAATTCTATAAAAACACCATAGAAAATATGGATAAATACAAGAACGTCAAAGGGATAAAGGCCAGGAACGACCAGCCGGCCAACTTTTTTTGTATCTCCTGTGTTCCCTGGCTTACATATACGGCCTACAGCACCAGCGTACCGGGCGGCGAGCCTAATCTCTTTCCCATAATCACCTTTGGCAAATATACGGCTTCCGGCGGCAGATACACCATGCCGTTTACTATAAATATATCCCATGCCGCCGCTGACGGCTATCATACCAGCAGGTTCATAAATGACCTTCAGGAGCTTATCAACACGATCGAATTATAAAAATCATTCGATTGTGTACTATCGTGAGGCCTTGAAATGTGAAAACCATCGCAAATACACAAAAAGACCGCCCCTTTGCTATGCTTGCCGCGAAGCCTTTCATAAAGGAACGGAAATCGATAAAAACAAGCCGGAATTCCAATGAATTCCGGCTTGATATTTTTATAATACCTTTGCAAGGAAGCTCTTAAGTCTGTCTGTCTGCGGGTTATTGAATATCTGCGCAGGAGTGCCCTCCTCCATGATGATCCCGTCCTCAAGGAAAAGAACTCTGTCTCCTACCTCTCTGGCAAAGCCCATCTCATGCGTGACAACTACCATTGTCATATGGTCCTGGGCAAGCTCCTTCATAACGTCAAGGACCTCGCCTACCATTTCAGGGTCGAGAGCCGAAGTAGGCTCATCAAAGAGCATTACG